>JAFTIV010000045.1 GCA_017456685.1 Clostridia bacterium
GCTCGGCAACCTTTAGTGGCAATACCATTAACGGCACAACCGCAGACCTTACAATTGATGCAACAAAGGCAAATGTAACAACTCTTACAAGTGCATTTGAGGGCAAGTCAACCCTTAAGCACTTCGTTATGGGCTCATACAAGTCCTACAACTTCGCCGCAAGCACCTTTAAAACCGCAGGAATTGAGGAATTCGTTGTTCCTGACTATGCAACTCTTACCGCTGCATACGCAACCTGCTTCCAAGCAAATAGCCTTAAGTATGTTTACATCGGTCGTGGAATTACCCATATTGATAATATCTTTGACCAATGCTTCTATATGCAAAAAATAGTTCTTATGGATGTTACAAACATCACAGGACAATATTTTGCGTGCCTTGCAAACAAGGGTGAGGATGTACTAAGAATTTACCACCACGCAAGCACACTTAGTGTTGGTAGCAACTTCCTATATCAAGACTATGGTGTAATTCTTTACACTAATGCAACTGGTTGGACTAGTAACCCAGTAAGCTGTGGTAGCTCAACTGTAACAAAGACAGTTAACGGTGTTGAGGTTACATACCCTGCTTACACTATCGTTAAGGGAATTCCTCACGAATATAAGGAAGGCGGAACCTCAGCAACCTGTACCTCAATGGGCTCAACAGGCTACACAACCGATTGTCCTTGTGGAACAGTAGCAGACGCAACCTACACAACCTATAAGGGCGTTAATGCGGGCACTGCAGTAAACGGCACAACTGCTATCGAAAGCTCAATCGTAGTGGGAACAACAACTCCTGCTCTCGGACACGAATTTGATGAAGCAGATGGTGCTACAATCGTATCTCAAACGAGCGCAACCTGCATCAAGGACGCAACAATAACCTATAAGTGTGCTCGCTGTGATGAGACCTCAACAGTAGTTCAAGAGGGCACAGCAACAGGACACACCCCAGAGGCTGAATGGACAGTAACTGTTGAGGCAACCTGTGCAGCAGACGGCTTTAAGCAAAAGACTTGTACAGTATGTAAGACAATCGCAGAGGGCGAGATAATCCCCGCAATCGGACACGAGGCAAGCGGTGAGTGGGTAACCACGGTTGACGCAACCTGTACAGTTGGTGCTACAAGAGTTCAATATTGTAAGAACGATTGTGGAATGGTAGCTCTTAGCGAAACAACCGAGCCAAACGGACACACACCAACCAACATATGGACAACAACAATCAATCCAACCTGTGTAAAGGCAGGCGAGAAGGAGCATCGTTGTAGCGTGTGCCGTGCAATCATTGAAACAGTAGCAATCGACGCACTCGGACACGAGTTTGATATTGCTGATGGCGCAAGCGTTATTTCAATCGCTTACGGTGATGGCTTTGATAAGGCAGGAGTGGTAAATACTAAGTGCGCTCGCTGTGACGAGGAGCAACAGGGCGCGGTAGAAGCAATCTTTGAGGCACTTGGCTACTCGGTAGGACCTGACGGCTGTTCGCTCAAGGCAGGCTTTATGGTAAATGCCGAGGCTCTTAACGCATACAAGGCGCTTCACCCGAGCTTCACCTTCGGTATGGTTATGGTAAATGCAAATTCTGTAGCAGCTAATGCAAGCTTCTTTGTAGACGGTGATCTTAACGGTACAGCAAAGGGCTTAAAGGTAGATGTTGAAAGCCTTAAGTATGTAAGCTGGAATGCAGACATTGCCGGCTTTGATGCAAGCGTTGCAGACTCACTTGAGCTCGTCGTTGGTATTTATACAAACGACGGAGAGGGCAATGTAAGCGTAATTCAGTATGTAGATGCTGAAAAGTATGCAACCACAAAGACATATGCTGATATGTCACTCAATGCAATCACCTTTAACCAGGTAAGAGTAGGTCACGGAATGGAAGCACTCGTTCCACAATCCACCCTTGCTCTAACTGGTGACGAGGAGTAATCAAATATAAGGCGCGAAATCCTTCGCGCCTTTTTATTATAATAATTTAAAATAATAATTGACAATAGATAAAATTAGTGCTAAAATTACATAAAGCATTATTTTCTAAACGAAAGGAAGGTAGCTATGAAAACTGCAATAATAGTTCCAAATACCCAAAAGCCCAAAAGCGTTGAGTTTGCAAGCGTTGCAAAGGAGTTTTTGGAGGGCAAGGGCTACACAGCTCAAATGTACGAAGAGGGCTTTGAAGCCTCTAAGGACACATCATTTGCTGTTGTGCTTGGCGGAGATGGAACAATTTTGCGCGCCTCTAAGCGCTTTTATGGACTTGACATTCCACTATTTGGAATAAACTTTGGACACCTTGGCTATCTTTCGGCTCTTGGCGTAGATAGTCCTATGGAGGGGCTCGAAAGGCTTGTCCGCGGTGAATACGAGATAGAACAGCGCATTATGATAAGTGGCGAGGTTTTAAGAAATGGCGAGGCTGTGCTCAGCTTTATAGGCTTAAATGAGGCAAGCATTCATCGCTCAACCCTTCTTCACGCACTAAGCCTCGATGTTATGATTAACACAAGGCACACAGAAACTATAGTTGGTGATGGTGTTATTGTCGCAACTCCAACAGGCTCAACCTCTTACAATCTTTCCGCAGGTGGACCTGTGCTTACCCCAACCTCTAAGAGTATGGTAATCACCCCCGTTTGCGCGAAATATTTCCCACAGTCCTCAATCGTAATTGACGGAGAGGATGAAACGGAGATTTCCGTAAGCTACGAAACCTTAAATGAAACGGGCGCGCCCTGTGTCATTATCGATGGCGATATGCGCTTCCCACTTGAAAATGGCGACCTTATAAGAATAAGACGCGCCGAGCATAATGCACAAATCATTAAAATCACAGATAAAAGCTTCTATCAAATACTAAAGGAGAAGCTCTCTAAGTAAGGAATTTATGTACAAGATATTAGAAAGACAGGAGCTTAACCCAACGGTTACAAGGCTCAAAATTCACGCACCCCGTGTTGCAAAAAAGGCAGAGGCGGGACAATTTATAATTCTTCGTACCGACGCTGACGGAGAGAGAATTCCTCTCACAATCGCCGACTACGACAGAGAAAACGAAACAATCGACATAATCTTTCAGGTCGTTGGCGCGACAACTGAGAGACTTAACCATATGCGCATTGGCGAATGCCTTCACGATTTTGTAGGACCTCTTGGCAGAGCAACGCACACAGATGGCTTAAAAAAGGTTGCTGTTGTAGGCGGTGGAGTAGGCTGTGCAATAGCTTACCCCGTGGCTAAAAAGCTCCATCAGCTTGGTGCTGAGGTTCACGCAATAGTTGGCTTTAGGTCAAAGGACCTTGTGATTCTCGAGGACGATTTTAGAAATAGCTCCTCGAAATTCGTTTTAATGACCGACGATGGCTCAGCAGGCGAAAGGGGACTTGTCACCGATGCCCTTCGTTCACTTATCGAGAGTGGTGAAAAATACGACGAGGTTATCACAATAGGACCTCTTCCAATGATGAAATTTGTAAGCCTTCTTACTAAGGAATACGGAATAAGAACAATCGCTTCTATGAACCCTGTGATGATAGATGGCACAGGAATGTGTGGCGGATGACGTATTAGCGTTGGTGGTAAAATCGTTTTCGCTTGCGTTGACGGTCCCGAGTTTGATGCTCACCAAATCGACTTTGATGAGGCTATTGAGCGTTCAGGAATGTATCGCTCATTTGAGCGCCACGCACACGAATCAACCTGTAATCTCTTCAAAAAGGAGGTAAGGTAAAATGGCTAATATGTCTTTAAAAAAGAACGAAATGCCAACCCAAGCCCCCGATGTAAGACGTCAAAACTTCAACGAGGTAGCGCTCGGCTATACCGCAGAGCAGGCAATTGACGAGGCAAAAAGATGCTTAAACTGCAAAAATATGCCCTGCGTTAGTGGTTGTCCCGTAA
Source organism: Clostridia bacterium (assembly GCA_017456685.1). Classification (GTDB taxonomy): domain Bacteria; phylum Bacillota; class Clostridia; order Oscillospirales; family CAG-272; genus RGIG2000. The sequence continues at coordinate 3,891 of JAFTIV010000045.1, forward strand.
AAATTCATATTCCCGAATTCATTCAAGAGGTTGCCAAGGGTAATTTTGAGGAAGCGTATCAAATTATCGCGCGCGCCTCAAGCCTTCCAGCCGTTTGTGGCAGAGTATGTCCACAGGAAAAGCAGTGCGAGAGCAAGTGCGTAAGAGGCATAAAGGGCGAGAGCGTAGGAATAGGCCGCCTTGAACGCTTTGTTGCCGATTATCATAACGCAAGCTCAACCGATAAGCCCGAGCCTGTGGCTAAAAACGGACACAAGGTCGCTGTTATTGGCTCTGGCCCAGCAGGACTCACCTGCGCCTCGGACCTTGCCAAAAAGGGATATGAGGTAACCGTTTTTGAGGCGCTTCACTTAGCTGGCGGAGTGCTTGTTTATGGAATACCAGAATTCCGCCTCCCAAAGGCAATAGTTCAAAAGGAAATCGACGGACTTGTAGCTCTTGGCGTGAAAATAGAAACAAATACCGTGGTAGGCCGTTCAATATCAATTGATGAGCTTATGAGCGAGGAGGGCTTTGAGGCTGTGTTTATCGGCACAGGTGCGGGCTTGCCTAAGTTTATGGGCATAAAGGGCGAGAATTTGCTTGGCGTATATTCAGCAAACGAATTCTTGACACGAATAAACCTTATGAAGGCTTATCGCGAGGATAGCACAACTCCAATTCAACGCGCTCGCCGTGTTGCGGTTGTAGGTGGCGGAAATGTTGCTATGGACTCTGCAAGATGCGCTCGTCGTCTTGGCGCTGAGGTTCATATAATCTACAGACGCGGTATGGAGGAGCTTCCTGCCCGTAAGGAGGAGATTGAGCACGCAATCGAGGAGGGCATAATATTTGATACCCTCACAAATCCAATCGAAATTCTCGGCTACCATAACCCCGATGATAAGCGTGACCCACAAAACGGAAGAGTTACAGGCATCAAGTGCATAAAAATGGAGCTTGGTGAGCCTGATGCAAGCGGTAGGCGCAAGCCCATCGAGGTTGAAAATAGCGAATTTGTTATCGACCTTGATTGCGTAATTATGGCGCTCGGCACCTCTCCAAACCCGCTTATAAAGGACACAACACCAAGCCTTGAGGTAGGACCTCGTGGCGGAATTGTTGCAAACGAGCAGGGCGTAACCTCAAAGGATGGCGTTTTTGCAGGCGGAGATGCTGTAACAGGCTCGGCAACCGTTATTTTGGCAATGGGCGCAGGCAAGGCATCAGCAAACGCAATTGATGAGTATATAAAAAATAAAAAATAAGTAAAAGGCCACACATCGTGTGGCTTTTTATCTTGACTTTGTAGTATAAATATGTTAACATTTAATTGTAACACAAAATCCACAAGGAGATAAAAATGAAGCAAGCAAAATGGATTTGGCATCCTGGAAGCCTTGAGCTTTATCACGGAATGCTTCTTCACAATAGAAGAACATCAACACGCACCTATAAAAACGGTGATACAAGAAGCGTTTATTACTACCCAATGTGGAGAATTGATGCACCCGTACATAACGCAATTCTTGAAAAAACCGCAAAAATAGATAAGCCCGAAACAATTGAGTTTTTCTCAAATACAGACACCTGCGCCATTGTAATTGACCATATGGCGTACAATCGCGGAAGCAAAATAACCCTTGATGCAGGCGAGCACACGGTTGTGCTTCAAGGCTTCAAGACAAATGGCTTCCCCGCATTTTATTGCAAGGGCGATACCTTTGCAACCGATAGAAGCTGGGTAGTTGCAAATGGCGACAAGAAGGGCAGACACGCAGGCTACAGCGACCTTTATACAAGCCCAGAGGATGATGTCGAGCAATTTAAATTCTCCTATAAAAGAATGTATCCCGTCTCAAAAGAGAATATAAACGGAGGAGTTCTTTATGACTTTGGCAAGGAGGTCTTTGGCAAGGTTACCATAAGCGGTATTCCAACAGATAAGAAAGAGCTTTTTGCATCTCTTGGAGAAAGTCGTGAGGAGGCGCTTGATGTCGCATACGCAAACACAGGTCTAAACATTAAGCAAAAGGGCGGAAAATTCACCTCGGGCTCCGTTGCCCTAAGA
>JAFTIV010000046.1 GCA_017456685.1 Clostridia bacterium
CCTGCCCCTCAGTCAAAGCTACATTAGTGACCTTATTGTACCATAAAATGACACTAATTTCAATACAAATTAAATAAACATATTGAAAAAAATAAATATGTATGATAAAATTAAATAAATATATTTATATATTTAAGGAGATTTTATGGCAATTCTAAGAAACGATGCTGACAAGACCCTTACCCTTCTTACAAAAAATACAATGTATCAAATGAAGGTTGATGACAGAGGCGTGCTTGAGCATACATATTACGGTAAAAAAATGGAATATATGGATATGCATTACTATGTTGAATGTATTGATGGCGCTTCATTCTCTCCATATCCTGTAAACGATAAAACTGACGATCGTTATTCCTATAATCATATTTCACAGGAGCTTAGCACCTCTGGAGTTGGAGATTTTCGTATAAGCGCAATAGGACTTAGAAACACCGATGGCTCATACGGCTGTGAGCCAAGATTTGTAAGCGCAGAGATAAGAGACGGAAAATACTCTCTAAATGGACTCCCTGCCTTCTATGGTGACGAGGCGCAAACGCTCGTTGTTACCCTTAAGGACACGGTTTACGATATCTATTTTCATCTTTACTATGGCGTTTTTGAGGAGTATGACCTTATCACAAGAAGCGTAGTTGTGGAAAATAAAACAAACGCATCTATCAAGCTTGAGAAGGCTCTTAGCCTAACTCTTGATATGCCATATGGCTCATATGATATGCTTTATTTCCACGGCAGACATACAAGAGAGAGAATACTTGAGAGAACAAGAATAAAGCACGCAAGGACCACTGTCGCAAGTGTTCGTGGTGCCTCATCTCATATGCATAATCCATTTGTTGTAATTGCTGATAAAAACGCAAACGAGGATTACGGAAGTGCTTGGGGAATTGCTCTTGTATATAGCGGAAACTTTGAAATTACCGCAGAGAAGAACCTTCAGGAAAAGACCCGTGTTGTTGCAGGTATAAATACAGAAAACTTCAATTATGAGGTTCCAGCGGGAGAGTCCTTTACAGCTCCTGAGGTTGCTATGGTATATAGCGCAAACGGCTTTGCAAATATGTCAAATTGCTTCCATAAGGCTATAAGAAATAACCTTTGTCGTGGCAAGTTCAAGAATGCACAGCGCCCAGTTCTTATCAATAACTGGGAGGGCACATATTTCGATTTCAACGCAGATAAGCTCGTTTCTATGGCTCATGAGGCGGCTAAAATGGGTGTTGAGCTTTTCGTTATGGACGATGGCTGGTTCGGCAAGAGAGATAACGACAGATGCGCCCTTGGTGACTGGACACCAAACGAGGAAAAGCTTCAAGGAACTCTCAAATCCCTTGCTGAGCGTATAAACGCAGAAGGGATGAAATTTGGTATTTGGTTTGAGCCAGAGTGTATCTCGCCTGATAGCGACCTTTATCGCGCTCACCCAGATTATGCCCTCGCAATGCCCAATCGAACCCCGCAACAATCAAGACACCAGTATGTGATTGATATGTCGCGCAAGGAGGTTCGTGATAACATTTATAATCAGCTTGCTAAGGTTCTTAGCAGTGCTAATATTTCCTATGTAAAATGGGACTTCAACAGACACCTTACCGATGTTTATAGTGTAGAGCTTCCAGCCGAGAAGCAAGGCGAGGTATATCACCGCTATATGCTTGGAGTATATGAGCTTCTTGAAAGAATTTTAACAAGCTTCCCAAATGTTCTCTTTGAGAGCTGCTCAGGTGGAGGCGGACGCTTCGATTGTGGAATGCTTTATTATATGCCACAGGTTTGGACAAGTGATAACTCGGACGCAATTGATAGACTTAAAATTCAATATGGTACTTCCTTCGCTTACCCCGTTTCAACAATGGGCGCACACGTATCCGTTTGCCCTAACCACCAAAACGCAAGGATTACACCACTTAAAACTCGTGGAAATGTTGCTTATTTTGGCACATATGGCTTGGAGCTCGATGTCACTAAGATGACCGACGACGAAAAAGCAGAGATTGCTCGTCAAATTGTTGAATTCAAAAAGCATTATGAGCTAATTCAACGCGGAGATTATTACAGACTTATCTCTCCGTATCCGGAGGAGGAAAGCCTATTCTGCGCTTGGGAGGTAGTAAAGCCAGACGGAAGCGAGGCTCTTGCTTGTGCGGTTCGCTATGAAAGCGATGCCTGCACAGCTCCAGAATTCCTTAAGCTAAAGGGACTTTGTGAGAACAAATGGTACACAGTAAACGACAGTAAGGAAAAATACCTTGGTAGTGCACTTATGAACGCGGGAATTAAAATTCCTTATAATTTCTTTACTTATCCATCAACCCTGTTCCACATTAAAGAGGCGTAAAAATAATGCAGGCTCGAAAAGAGCCTGCACATAAACGCAAAAAACGGAACATAAGTTCCGTTTTTTAATTATTTTTTGTCAGTAGGGTCAGCAAAGCCATACTCAAGTGAGAGCTGCTTGTTAAACTCCTCGGCGGTGTTATATCCCATGTCCTTAAGACGGAAGTTCATTGCCGCAATTTCAAGAATTACAGCAAGATTACGACCAGGGTGAACAGGTATTGTAATTGCAGGAATTTGAATTCCAAGAATTTCGTGAATTTCTGTATCAAGTCCCATTCTATCGTAATTCTTACCCTCAACCCAATGCTCAAGATTGATAACGAGCTCGATTTTTTCAGTCTCCTTAACCGCGCCCATACCAAAGATTCTGCGGACATCAATAAGGCCAATACCGCGAAGCTCCATATAGTATCTTATAATTTTAGGTGCGCGACCAACCAAGGTTTTATCGGAAACACGGCTTATCTCAACAGCATCATCGGCAACGAGACGATGTCCTCGCTTGATAAGCTCAATCGCGGTTTCACTTTTACCAATACCGCTATCACCAAGAATAAGCACACCCTTACCATAAACCTCAACAAGTACACCATGCCTTGTAACTCTTGGCGCTAAGTGTACATTAAGAGATGAAATTAGAGCAGAGGTGAAGATGCTTGTTGGCATGCTTGTGCGTAGTACAGGCACCGAATATTCCTTGGCAAGCTCGGTAATTTCGGCAAATGGCTCAATATTTCTTGTTATAACAATACAAACAGGGCGCTTTGATAAGAAGTTTCCAACGCGCTCTACTCTTTCAGTAGATGAAAGCTTACTTAAATAAATCGACTCAACACGACCAATAACCTGAATTCTTTCAGGGTCAAAATAGTCAAAAAATCCCGCAAGTGGAAGTCCAGGACGAATAATGTCCGCGTGCGCTATCATAATCTTGTCGATATTGTCTGGCGCATATATAGTTTCAAGATTAAATTCTTCAATGAGCTGACTAAGCGGTACGGTATGCTTTGTAGTAACGTTTTCCATAAATACCTCCAATAGATTCGCTAATGCTCATATAAGATTTTAACATATAAAAAATAAAATTGCAATAACAAAAGGATAAATTATGAGACTTAATAAAAATAAGAATCTTTTTATAATAACTACAAATGAGGCAGGAATAATATTAAGTATTTCGAGCTATGCAACCAAGGCCCTAAGCGGAATATCAATTGGAGATGATGTTTTTAGTCTGGTAGATGCAAGTGAGCTTCGAAAGCTTTCTATGTACAATTCAAAAGCGATCGTTAGAAAAAGCATGATTGAGGATTTCCCAATTGTAATAATGAGGTCAAGCCTTAAAAGCCATATGAAAACGGTAGAGCTTTGCTTTGTGCCAAAGAAGATTTCCGCTGAAGGCGCGATGAAAAACGCGGAGAATGTTTTGTCCTTGTACACGGAGAAAAGAGGAGCAATATCAAAAGTAAACCTTCGCAAATACATAGAAGACATTCTTTTTGCCCTTGGAGAGAAAAAGGCAAATCGCGGAATAGATGCTTCTATAACAGGAAATGGACGAGAAATAGAAATAAGCCCTACATGCCTTGAGCTTTTGGTGCTTACTACAATAAGCGCGCTTGTTGATGTTAGCTTTAAGGATAAAATAAGCATAGCTATAGACGAGCATGGCTTTTCAGTCTCACTTGCTTTAAAAGTAATAAACGGCTTACAGGAGGGAGAGCTTTTGGAATTGTTCCCACAGCTTACCTCAAGGCTTTATCTTTTGAGAAGCATTTGCGAGGACGAGGGAATAGATATGAATTTGATTACAAGTGGTGGCGAAATAATCTTCGATTTTGATCTGACAAGGCTTGCAAAAGGAAGGGTTGCTCTTGGCGTGGCTGGCTCGGTATTTACAGAAAGACTTTCTCATTATATCAATATATTGTTCGCATAATCAAAAAGGGGCGTCGTTTCTACGACGCTCCATTTTTGTGAATGTACCTGCTTGTGCTATCCAAGCAAAACAAGCGCAAGTAAGGCGATAATGTCGTCATTTTCCTTGTCATCACTCATAAGCAAGAGTATCAATCCAAGGAGCAGTAGCGTGTCCTTGTCGAAGCGCGATATTATGGATTTTAGGCTTGAGAGCTCTCGCCTCTTCGCAAATACTGGAGCCTCATTGCTCACTTCAGCATCTATCTCGTCATCGATTTTTACCTCATCGTAAGGCTCAGCCTCTGCTACCTCACACTCCTCGCATATTTCCTCGCTTGAGATAGAGTCCTCGCTTGTAAAGCTCTCCTCCACAACAGAATTCTCCTCATAGCCTTCATTTGCCCTTGACTCAATAGGCACAAACGATGGAGAATGAGCCACTCGTGAAGCACTAAGAGACGGAGGGCGATGCGCCTTAACCTCGGGCTCACGCTCTGGCTGAAAACGGCTTCCACCATAATTTTTTGGTATTGATATACCCGAATATCTGCTATACATAAATCACCTTGTAATTTTGATTATTTCAGCAATCTGCTCAACACGCAGGATGTTGTCTATCATATGTGCACGCTTGTCGCTAAGATAGGGCTTTAGCGCGACTAAAAGCTTGGTGCTTTTAGAATGATCAAGTCGTGCTCGCCCGCGCTCTTGCTCCTTATCCTTGCCATCTTCTCTTGGAGTGCTCATTGATGAGGCGATTGCCTCAATTACCTCGGGAAGTGCCTCGTCGCTATTTTGTGAATGTGCGCTTGCTATCCCCGAAATTTTGCTCATAAGCTCCTCGTTCCCAAGCACAGAGGACAGAAGCGTATCAAATCCGCCCTCGCTCATTTTTTACCACCCTTTTCAAGAAGCTCACAGGCGCGTGCAATGTCCGCGTCGGTAAGTCCCTCAAGCACCGCTCGTAGCTTGCTCATGTCCTCGGGGCGTCTTGCATCCTTCATAAAATCGCTCCCCGAGCGCGAGAGCGCAAATTTAAGGGTGCTCCAAAGCCTGTCATCGTTCATTTTAAGAAGCATATTTATCGTGCCCTTGTCGATTTTCATATAAATCACCTCGCTTTCTAATATCTTATGAGAAATTTTGGCGGTTGACACAATTAGGTAGCTGTGATATATTAATAATGAGGTGATTTTATGAAGCTTTTAGTGTTTGCTGACTCTCACGGAGCCAGAAAAAATATAGTTGAGGCAATAAAGAGAAGTGGCGCAGGAGTTGAGATTGTGCTTTTTCTTGGTGATGGCTTGAACGATCTTGAATATGCTCGCTCGTGCTTTCCAGAGCTTAGCTTTTTTGAGGTGAGAGGAAATTGCGACCTTTTCGCTGGAGATATTCCTAAGCAGGCGGTGCTTGACCTTGATGGTGCTAAGCTTCTTGTCACTCACGGAGATAAATATAATGTAAAATATGGCTTGACAACGATAACCTATTCGACAGCCGAGCTTGAGGCGGATGGTGCATTCTTTGGGCACACTCATCAGCCACTCGAAAAATGCGAGTATGTTGCCGATAGAAGAATACAGCTTTTCAACCCTGGAAGTATAGCTCAGGGGAGCTACGGGGTTGTCAATATAGTAAAGGGAGTAATAATAACAAATATTATAAATTTATTCACATAAAAGCGCCTTAAAATTTAGAAAAACTATTGTATTTATTGCGCGCGTATGATAAAATTATTATATAAAAACAAATATAATTTTTTGGAGGAATCCCACAATGGAAAAGAAATTAAAGGTTGGTATCATCGGTTGTGGAGGCATCGCTAATGGAAAGCATATGCCATCACTTAAGAAGGTTGCCGAGGTAGAAATGGTTGCATTCTGCGATATCGTAGAGGAAAGGGCAATTGATGCAGCTAAAAAGTACGGTGTAGAGGGCGCTAAGACCTACACAGACTACAAGGAGCTTCTTAAGGACAAATCAATTGATGTTGTTCACGTATGTACACCAAACATCAGCCACAGCTTTATCACAGTTGATGCTCTTGAGGCTGGCAAGCATGTAATGTGCGAGAAGCCAATGGCTATCAACGCAGCTGAGGCTAAGAAGATGGTTGACGCAGCTAAGAAGACAGGCAAAATGCTCACCATCGGCTACCAAAACAGACAAAGAAAGGATGCAAAGTACCTTAAGGCAGAGGCTGACGAGGGTGTATTTGGCGATATTTACTATGCTAAGGCTACCGCACTTCGTCGTCGCGCAGTTCCTACATGGGGCGTATTCATTAAGGAAGACCAACAGGGTGGCGGTCCACTTATCGATATAGGAACTCACGCACTTGACCTTACACTTTGGACAATGAACAACTATAAGCCAAAGTATTGTGTTGGTACTACATATCACAAGCTTAACAATCAAACAAATACCGCTAATGTATTTGGTGACTGGAAGCCAGAGGAGTTCACAGTTGAGGATAGCGCATTCGGCTTCGTAGTAATGGAGAATGGTGCAACTATCGTTCTTGAGTCCTCTTGGGCTATCAATATGACCGATACAAAGGAGGCTTGCACCACAATCTGCGGAACAAAGGCAGGCGCTAAGATGATTGACCAAGGCGTTCTTGAAATCAATGGTGTTAAGCACGGAAATATGTATGAAACCCGTCCTAACCTTGATGGTAAGGGTGTTGCATTCTATGACGCAGGCGGATATAACGCAGGCGAGCAGGAGGCACAGCAATGGATTAACGCAATTCTTACATGCACACAGCCAACCGTTCTTCCTGAGCAGGCATACTGCGTAACTCAAATCCTCGAGGGCATTTATGAGTCTGCAAAGACAGGAAAGCCCTTCTACTTCAATAACTAATTAAGGAGTACTTTCAAATGAAGCTTAGTGTACTTGCAAATCTTTATGGTAGCAAGCCTCTTGATGAGGCGCTTGAAAAAATCACATCTCTTGGTGTTCATTGCGTTGAAATAGGCGCAGGCGGATACCCAGGCAAGGACCACTGCAATCCTGCGGAGCTCTTGGCTGACGAAAAGAAGCTTGAGGCTTTCAAGGCTACATTTAAAAAATACGATGTTGAAATTTGCGCTCTCGCTTGCCATGGTAACCCAGTTCACCCTGACAAGGCAATCGCAAAGCAATTCCACGATGATATGGTAAACGCAATTCTTCTTGCAGAGAAGATAGGTGTTGATACAATCGTTGGCTTCTCAGGATGCCCAGGCTCAGACCCTGATGCTAAGCGTCCATCTTGGGTAACCTGCCCTTGGCCGGACGATTTCCTTGCTACTCTTGAGTATCAATGGGAGGTAATCATCGCTTACTGGAAGGATATGACCGCATTTGCTAAGGCTCACGGTGTAACAAAGATTGCACTTGAGATGCACCCTGGCTTCTGTGTATATAACCCAGAAACCCTTCTTAGACTTCGTAAGGAGGTTGGTGATGTAATTGGTGCAAACCTTGACCCATCACACCTTATCTGGCAGGGAATAAATCCTGTAATTGCTGCGCGTAATCTCGCTGGCGCTATCTACCATGTACACGCAAAGGATACAAAGATAGATAACTTCAACACCGAGGCAAACGGTGTTCTTGATACAAAGCACTATGGAGACGAGCTAAATAGAGCTTGGATTTTCCGTACAGTTGGTTATGGCCACGGAGAGGACTACTGGAGAGACTTCGTTTCAGCTCTCCGTCTCGTAGGCTACGACAAGGTTCTTTCAATCGAGCACGAGGACAGCCTTATGACAATCGATGAAGGACTCGCGAAGGCGATTGATGTGCTCAATGGGGTTATGATTAAGGACTCCAAGCCCTGCGGTATGCGTTGGGCTTAACGCTCATATTCGGCACAGAACAAAAACGGATGCTTCGGCATCCGTTTTTTAGTCGTCTTTTTTCACTTGCCGTACGTAGTGTACGCCTATCGTTCAAAAAGGCGCCTTCTGCGCTCGACTATGAGCGTTAAGACACTCGCCTACGCAAGAAAATTAATGCTTTTTCATCACAAATCGAAGACTTACCTTCAATACAGAAGACAAAAACGGATGCTTCGGCATCCGTTTTTTAGTCGTCTTTTGCTATGTCACAAAAGAAAAACGGACACACCTGTGTCCGTTTTTGTGTTTTATTGATTATTTTCTGCGCCTTGCTCGGTGCTATTTTCGCCTGAGCCTTGATCGCTTTCTGTGCTATCCTCAGGGATGTCCTTAGTAGGAAACTTTATATGGTCCTTAGGGTCAACAATTTTACCAGCAACACTAAGCTCATAGTGAAGATGAGGCTCTTGTGCAATTTCATTCATAGCGGTTTCGCCAATTGTACCAATTGTATCGCCAGCCTTTACAGCACAACCAATTACAATTCCATCTGCAACCTCCTTGCCGAGGTTCTTGTAAACGCTTACGGCATTTCCAGAATGCTCAATAGAGATGCACATACCCATAAATGGGTCCTCCCAAATGTTTGTAACAGTTCCGTCTGCAACCGCAAGCACCTCTGTGCCAAGCTCGCCTAAAACATCAACACCAAGGTGTGTGCGCCAATCCTCCATTGTTGGTGAAA
>JAFTIV010000047.1 GCA_017456685.1 Clostridia bacterium
ATCTCTGGGATTGCGCGCGATACCATTACGCTGACAACATAGGGCATATAGTTGGTCTCGATAGTTTCGGTGATCGGTTGATATGCTGGCTCTCTTTCGGTATATGTCTCGACCTCTTCAATTTTCTTTTTCTTAGCCATTTGTGCCTCCTATTATTTTATGCGCAGATGCGCGAATCATTCTATTATAAAGTGCAAGAGCCTCGTCCTGCATTGTGGGAAGATGTGCATAGATTGTCTGTGCTCCAAGCTCGTCCGCTTGCCTTAGAAGGTCAAAGAGGCGTCTTGTCTGCTCCTTTATGTCCTCGCGCCTACCGACTGGAAGTAGCATAAGACCATCAAGCGCGTCGGTCTCCTCATCATAGCACATTATCGCGCATTTTTCCCTCTGTGCTCTATCTCTTGCAAGTGCGATAAAATCCTCGCTATCGCTAACAAGATAAAGGCTTGCCTTTGGGGAATAATGCTTATATTTCATACCAGGTGAGAGTGCAACCTCTCCTGCCCTTAGCTCCTGCAAAACGGCTGAGGAAACGCTAACCCTTGGGCATATCTCCCTTAGCATTTCTACAGTTATTGCACCTGGGCGAAGCAAAATTATCTCGTCCTCGGTTATTTTAATTACAGTGGACTCAACGCCAACCTCGCAAGCGCCCGCGTCGATTATGAGTGGAATTTCTCCGTTCATATCGTTATAGACATGCTGTGCCGTGGTTGGTGACGGCATTCCTGATTTATTAGCCGACGGAGCGGCAATTGGCACTCCGCTAAGCTCAATTATTCGTCTTGCGACCTTATGAACAGGACACCTTACCGCAACGCTATCAAGCCCTGCGGTTACCTCATTTGGTATTATATCGCGCTTTGGCATTATAATTGTGAGTGGTCCTGGCATAAATCTTTCTGCAAGCCTATAGTAAAGCTTGCTTGTTATGGCAATTTTTTCGGCATCCTCTGGGTTTAGAATATGTACAATTAGGGGATTATCGGCTGGGCGACCCTTCGCCTTGAAGATTTCAAGACACGCGCCTGCATTATATGCGCAAGCGCCAAGGCCATAGACGGTTTCCGTAGGAATACCGACAAGCCCTCCGTCCCTTATTATCTGCGCGCCCTTTTTTAGTGCGAGCTCATTTTCCAAATCCCAGCTCAAAACCTCTGTTTTCATTGCCTTGCCCTTTAATCCTTATTGATTGCTCTCGCCCTTTAGCTTCTCGGCTGCATCAGCAGTTGCAAGCTTCTCGAGCATTTCTCCTATATCACCATTTAAGAAGGCATCAAGTGAATAAACCGTAAAGCCTATTCTATGGTCTGTTATTCTTCCCTGTGGGTAGTTATAGGTTCTTATTCTCTCGCTTCGGTCACCTGTACCTACCTGACTCTTACGCTCAGAGGCAATCTTTGAGCTTTGCTCCTGTTGCTTAAGGTCATAAAGCTTGGTGCGAAGGATGTTAAATGCCTTGTCCTTATTTTTGAACTGGCTACGCTCGTCCTGACATTCAACGACAATTCCTGTCGGCTTATGAATAAGACGAATTGCGCTCTCTGTTTTGTTCACATGCTGACCGCCTGCTCCGCTTGATTTGCAGGTTTCGATGATTACATCACTTGGTAAAATTTCAACCTCTACATCCTCCGCCTCTGGAAGCACCGCAACCGTTGCGGTTGAGGTTTGTATTCTGCCCTGTGATTCGGTTTCGGGAACTCTTTGAACTCTGTGAACGCCACTTTCGAACTTGAAGCGAGAGTAAGCGCCCTCTCCCGAAATCATAAAGGTAACCTCCTTGAAGCCACCAAGACCTGTTTCATTACAGCTCATAAGCTCAGTCTTGAAGCCAACGGAGTCGGCATACATATTATACATTCTATAAAGAACATATGCAAAAAGCGCAGCCTCCTCGCCACCTGCACCGCCACGAATTTCGACAATAACATTCTTGTCGTCGTTTTGGTCCTTTGGTATGAGAAGGATTTTTAGAGCCTGCTCTATTTCGTCAATGCGCTCCTTACATTCCTTATATTCCTCAAGAGCCATATCATATAGCTCTCCACCCTCGTCCATAAGAGCGCGTGCGCCCTCCATATCGCTTTTTGTTTTTTTATACTCGCGATACTTCTCAATTACGGGAGAGAGTGTCTTATATTCCTTCATTATCTTTGTAAATTCGTCTTGATTTGAGATAATGTCGGGGTTTGAAAGGTCAGCCTCAAGCTGAACAAATCTTTCCTCTGCTTTTGTTAATTTATCGAACATATTACTTTTTCTTTACAAGGTGGAGAGCGAAGCCACAAATTTCCTCTTTCATATAGATAACCTTAAGCTCGCCCTTTTCGTCGTAGCCTGCGCTTTCCTCGATAAACTCAATGCCCTGAGCCTCAAGGTAAGCTCTTGCTCTGTCTGGGAAGTTAGTTGCGATTGCGATATGTCCATTTTTGCCGTAGTATGGCTTATGCATAAGCTCAAACTCAGTACCAACAAAGGTTGATGAGTTGCCAACCTTAGTATCAAGTCCAAAGAGGCCTGCAATAAGCTGTGCGCCCTTCAATGCCTCGTCCTTGTTTTCGCAGTTGATGCCTACATGAACGAGCTTGAAGCCGAGCATTTTCATAACTGCGCTTCTTGTAAGAGCCTCGATTTCGTCAAATTTTCCTGCATCAATAAGGCTATCCTTTACCATAAAGCTACCGCCACACGCGATAATCTTATTGAAGGAAAGGTATGAGAGCATATTGTCCTCGTTTATTCCGCCTGTTGGCATAAACTTGATAGCTCCATATGGTGCGCTCATGGATTTAATCATATTAAGTCCGCCTGCTGCCTCAGCTGGGAAGAACTTTACAGCCTTCAAGCCAAGCTCAATAGCCTGCTCAACCTCGCTTGGGGTTGCACAGCCAGGAAGAATTGGGTAGCCCTTATCGATACAATGCTTTACTACCTTAGGGTTAAGACCTGGGCTTACGATAAACTTAGCGCCTGCCTCCCACGCCTCATCAGCCTGCTCAGGAGTAAGAACTGTTCCTGCGCCAACGAGCATATCAGGAAGTGCATCTGTTACTGCCTTAATTGCCTCCTTAGCACAAGCGGTACGGAATGTAATCTCAGCACAGTTAAGTCCGCCATTTGCAAGAGCCTTAGCGAGTGGAACTGCGTTTTTTACATCGGTGATTTTGATTACTGGAACAAGTCCATAGTTGTGAAGTCTTTCAAGAATGTCCATTTTTATATCCTCTTTTCAGTTATTAGTAGTCAGTGATTATTTACAAAATGCCGAGAATGCCTTGTGTGCCTGATAGAGGTCATTCTTGGCAATTACCTCCATTGGTGCGTGCATTGAAAGCACGGGAACACCGAGGTCAACTGTATCAATGTTATGGTTTGCAATATACATAGCAACC
>JAFTIV010000048.1 GCA_017456685.1 Clostridia bacterium
CATACACAGACGGGAAAGCTTGTCGGACAGGTACAACCCCTTGCCTAATCATTGAATTTTGATTTTACAATTCTATCCTCAAGCGAATGGAAGGTCATTATTGCTATTCTTCCACCCTTCGAAAGCCTTGATATTGCAGCCTCGATGGCAGGCGATATAACATCAAGCTCGTGATTTACCTCTATTCTTATTGCTTGAAAGGTTCTTTTTGCAGGATGCTGAGATTCCTTTTTAGCTGCCGCAACTGGTATTGCGGATTTAATAATAGAAGCCAACTCAAGTGTAGTTTTTATAGGGTTTTCTTCTCTTTTCGCAATTATTCTTCGTGCAATAGCAGGAGCAAATCGTTCCTCGCCATACTCAAAAATAATTCGTTTAAGCTCCTCTTCGCTGTATGCGTTCACAACATCATATGCAGAGAAAGGAGTGCGTGGGTCCATTCGCATATCAAGTTCCGCGTCGTTGTTATACGAGAACCCACGCGACGGGGTGTCTAATTGATGGGAAGAGACACCAAGGTCCATAAGGACGCCGTCAATATGAACAATTTCTAAATCATTAAGTACTCGCTCAAGCTCAGAAAAATTACTTTTTACTATTATTGAGCGTTCATTATATTTTGAAAGCCTCTTTTTACAGGTTTCAATAGCCTCATCATCCTGATCAAGAGATATTAGTCTTCCCTTGTCAAGCTTTTTGAGAATAGCTTCGGAATGTCCGCCGCCGCCTGCTGTGCAGTCAACATATATTCCGTTCGGCTTTATGTCAAGGGCATCAATGCACTCTTGAAGCATTACCGAATAGTGTGAAAATTCCATACAAGCTCCTCTTAAAATCTAAGTTCCATCATAAGGCCCTTGATCTTATCCATATCAACAGCTTTTTGCTTTTCGGCATATTCCTCTTGAGCCCAAATTTCAAGATGTGAGCCAACTCCAAGAACGAGAACGTTCTTTTGAATGGACACCTTGTCCTTTAGAAACTGCGGAATAACGATTCTTCCTTGAGAATCAACCTGTACATCAACTGTGTTTGAATAAACCGCTCTTATGAAATCCTCAAATTGAAGAGTTGGAAGCTGGGAGATTTTTTCTTCATATTTTGCCCATTCTTCATCGGAATAAACAAGAATACATTTGTTAAAGTCGTTATAGGTTACTTTAAAGGATGCTCCCAATGCTTCCTTGAACTTTGCTGGAACGAACATTCTGTTTTTTGCATCCACAGTGTGCTCATATCTGCCGTATAGCATTGATTTCATCCTCCTTTCGCTCCACTTTGCTCCGTGATTACTCCACTTTTCACCACTTTTATGTACTCATTATATACTACATTTGCAAAAAATGCAATACTTTTTTGAAAATTTTTTCATTTTTTTTGATTTTTTCTATTTTTAATTTATAAAAGGGGCACTTTTTACAAAAAAAGAAGCAGGGTTTCCCCCGCTCCAAGTCAACTAATGATTATTTTTTCGAATTATAAATTTCGATTATCCTATTTTTTGCTTCTTCAGCAACAATTCCATCAAGAGGCTGTCCATTTTCTATTAGGCTTCTTGCGTATGTCGAGCTTATTTTAGAAAACTTCTCCTCGCTTTCAATGAAAATCGTTTCAAAATGCTCATCAAACTTCTTCATCGCCTCAGCAAGCTCTTGCTCGTATTTTCTGTCGTTCTCGTTTCTTATGCCACGAACAATCTTTGTAATTCCATGCTGATGCATATAATCAGCGGTCAGTCCATTGTAGGAATCCACAACCACATTTTTCATTCCAGCAAGAGAAAGTTCCATTATTTCCTTTTTTTCATCTAAAGTAAACATGTATGCTTTATCTACATTTAAAAGTGCAACAACATAGAGCTTTTCAAAAAATGTACTTGCCTTTTTTATAAGCTCAATATGTCCTAAGGTTATAGGATCAAAGCTTCCTGTAATAATAGCCTTCATATTATTCCTCTTTTGTATTTAGTTTAAGAATGGTAATATGGGATATCGAATATTTTGCGTGCTTAATAACATCAAATTTGCCTTTAAGCTCCTCATCACCATCAAACACGTCCTCGTTCTCACCTTCACATATCACCATTGTATTTTCTGTAATTACCTTGGCATCTAAAAGTCTATTTAGAACATCGGGAATTATCTTTTCCCTATATGGTGGGTCAACAAAAACAATATCATATACTTCCTTGCCGGCCATTCCCTTTATCAATTGCTTATAATCACAGCAAGAAACCCTGCACTTATCAAAAAGACGCGCTTTTTTAGCATTTGAAATTATAATATCAACAGCATCTCTTGAAAGGTCGCAAAAGGTTGCTTTTTTAGCTCCTCTGCTAAGAGCCTCAAGACCGATTTGACCACTACCAGCAAACAAATCTAATACAGTTGAATTTTCAACATCGAATTGAATCATCGAAAACACGGCCTCTTTTACTCTTTGAGAGGTTGGGCGAGTAGCATCGCCTTCTAGCGTTTCCAAATTCATCCCTTTTGCGCTTCCAGTAATTATTTTCATATTATACCTCAATTTTCTTTAAAATAATCATATATATTTTGAGCATCAGCCATTCCAATGCCCTTAACCTGCATAATTTCATCTATAGAAGCAGACTTAAGCGCAGAAATAGTTTTGAAATGCACGAGCAATTTTTTAGCCTTACTCGGTCCTATTCCTGCAATTTTTTCGAGCGAAGATGTTTTTAATGTCTTGCGATTTGAGCTATCCATTTTTGAAACGGTAAATCTATGAACCTCTTCTTGGAGCTTGTAAACAAAAACGAATACAGATTGCTCCTTAGCAATGCTTATTTCCTCTGTATCTGTTACTAAGGTTCTTGTTTTGTGATGTTCATCCTTCACCATGCCAAAAACAGGAATGCTTATATTAAGCTCTTCGAACAGCTTCTTTGCAACTCCAACGTGCGTCATTCCGCCATCAAGTAAAATTAAGCTTGGTATTTTTGAATAGCTACCAGTTTCATCGCTCAAATGAGATATTCGTCTTGACAAGACCTCTCTCATAGCAGAATAATCATCTGCTCCTTGCTGTTGCTTTATTTTAAATACTCTATAATCGTTTTTTACCAGCTTGCCATTTTCACTAACAATCATTCCAGCTGTTATGTGCTCATTGCCAAAATTTGATATATCATAAGCCTCAATTCTTTCCGGAATGTCGTCCAATGCAAGCATTTCGCCAAGCTTCGCAAGTGTTTTAGTATCTCGCTCTGCCTTTTCCTTAAATTGCTTAGCCTGCTGACTTGCATTAAGCTCAACCATCTCGCAAAGGCGCTTGTTTTCGCCCTTTTGAGGAATTTTGACATTAACAGCATGCCCAGAAACGTCCCTCAAAAAGCTCTCTATGAGTATTCTTTCGTTTTCGTCATATTCAAATGAAAGTAAAATTTCATTTGGGATATACTCTCTTCTTGAATACAAATCGGTAAAAAACGATGTCATATACTCGTAGTTATCATCCGTGACAAGCTCGCTAGCTCCAAACACAAAGCTTTCGCTATCCGCAATAATACCACTTCTAACATAGAAAATAGATATTGCAGTTGATAAATCATCACTATGAACGCCTATAACATCATACTCATCATCAGGAGAGCCAACAACCTTTTGACCCTCGCCAAGGCGCTTCATTGCCTCTATTGCATCTCTGCAACGTGCGGCATCCTCAAACCTTTCATTTTCTGCGTGTGAAAGCATCTGTTCATTAAGAGTAACAATTGCATCCCTTGTGTTTCCTCTTAAAATACTCACGGCGCATTGCATTACCTTATAATAATCCTCTGCGCTTATGCTATTGTCACAAGGTGCAACACATCGACCTAACTGTTTGTAAATGCACGGACGCTCTTTGCCTATGTCTCTTGGAAATTGTCTTTTACACATTGGTATAGATAATGAGCGTTCAAGAGTTCCTATAACACCATAAACAACACTCATCCCAGAATAAGGTCCAAAATATTTAGCGCCATCGTTTTCCCTTTTTCTTGTTTGAATAACCCTTGGATACTTCTCATTCATTGTAACCTTAATGTACGGATACGACTTAGAGTCCTTTAAAAGAATATTATATTTAGGAGTATATTGCTTTATTTTAGTATTTTCTAATGTCAATGCCTCTATTTCTGTATCACAAAAAATAGTTTCAAAATCATCAATTTGAGAAACCATCCTAAAGGTTTTCAAGTTTGCGTCGGCAGAAAGATGGAAATATTGAGAAACCCTATCTCTATGAGCACGAGATTTTCCAACATATATTACCTTGCCGTTTTTGTCCTTCATAATATAGACACCTGGAAGCTTAGGGAGCTTTGATGCCTTCTCTCTAAGATACGAAAGCTTTTCCTCGTTCATATTTCCTCCTTTCAAACAAATAGGCGACAGTTTGGAAAACTATCGCCGTAATGTCTATTAAATTAGTCGTTAAGACCTGTTAAAATCAATTCTTCAAGTCCCGCAACTGCCTCTGCCTCATCTACACCATCAGCGATGATAGTTACTACAGTTCCCTTTACAATTCCCATTGAAAGAACACCGAGTAAGCTTTTTGCATTAACTCTACGATCATCCTTTTCGATCCAAAGAGACGATTTGTAAAAATTAGCCTTTTGA
>JAFTIV010000049.1 GCA_017456685.1 Clostridia bacterium
ATTTATCTCATTTTTTTAATACTCCTCAATTTCATTTTCCATAATTTGAATAAGAAATTTTTCTACATTATCCTTTGAATGAGATGAATAAATATATATAGCAGCTAACAGAGCCTCAAATGCATTTTCAAGAATTTTAGGATTTGTGCGTCCGTTTTCCTCCTCGCCCTTTCCAAAAAGCATATATGCACCAAGATTTATTTTCTCAGCAAGCATAGCAAGTGATTTAGAGCAAACCACAGCAGCACGCACCTTTGTAAGATAACCCTCTGGACTATCCTTGAACCTATAAAATAGGTGCTCTCCTACTATAAGAGACAAAACACTATCTCCTAAGAACTCAAGCCTTTCATTAAATTCGCACTTAGTCTTTTTTCCACGACTTCTTTGCTCATTTGCATAGGACGAGTGAGTAAGAGCTGTTTTTAATATTAAATTGTCATTAAAGGTATATCCTATTGCTCTTTCAAGCTCCTCAATAGGTAATGGATACTCAGACATTTAGCACTCCTTATTTTATTTCCCTTGAAACCTCTTCAATAATATTAGACCTTGAGTATTCAATAGCCTGTCTTATTGCGGTTTTTATTTCCTTAGCCTTTGAGCTTCCGTGAGCCTTAATTACAGGCTTCGAAAGTCCAAGAAGCGGTGCACCACCATACTCGGATGCATCTAATCTTTTCTTGAATTTCTTAATCTTCTTTTTAAAGAAGAACAAATACGAAAGCTTTGTTAAAATATTCGATTTAAATATTTCTGTCAAATTCTTGCCAATAAATTTACCCATTCCCTCTGCAAACTTAAGAGTTATGTTTCCGGTAAAGCCATCGGTAACAAGAACATCACAAGGAGAATTCGGTATTTCCTTGGACTCTATATTTCCAACGAAGTTTATTCCGACCTTTTCCTTGAGCCACGCATAGGCCTCACACGCAGTCGGTGTTCCCTTGTGCTCCTCTGTACCATTGTTCAAAAGACCAACTCTTGGATTTTTTACTCCAAATACCTTCTTCATATATGCAGAGCCAACAACAGCCCATTGAAGAAGCAAATCTGGTGTTACAACAGGATTTGCTCCTGCGTCAAGCATAAGAATTGGTGGTGTAAAAGGAAGTATTGTAGCAATTGCACTACGTCTTATTCCTTTGATTTTTCTTACAATAAGTGTAGAGGCAGTGTGTAGCGCTCCTGTACTTCCAGCACTAACAAATGCATCGCCCTTATCATCCTTAAGAAGCTTCAAGCCAATTGCCATAGAGCTCTCACTCTTTTCCTTCATAACAACCATAGGGTCGTCGTCCATTTCAACCACAACATCAGTATGAACAATTGAAATGTTATCAGGAATTGTCATCTCCAGCTCTTTCGAGCAATCTCTAATCTTATTTTCATCTCCAACAAGGGTAATATCAATATTTTTATAATCAAGAGCAGCATCTAAAGCTCCCTTTACGACCTGTAAAGGTGCATTATCTCCGCCCATTGCATCAACAATTATATTCATTGATTTGTCCTTTCATAAAGCCTCTGCTAGCACAGAGCTATTTACTTCCCTTTGATTTATAGCTACACCTTGGATTTGAGCAAGTGATAAAGCCAGTCTTTTTCTTTAAAAGCATGCTATCACACTTAGGACATTTTTCATTTATAGGCATATCCCAAGCTGAAAAATCACACTCTGGATATTTTACACAGCTATAAAATTGCTTATTTCCCTTTCCTACCCTTGAAACTATATCCTCTCCGCATTTAGGGCATTTAACACCTATTGCGGTTGATTTTGCCTTAGTGAACTTACATTTAGGATAATTTGAGCACGCATAAAACTCACCATATTGACCATGTCTTATAACTATATCAGCGCCACATAGCTCACACTTGAAATCAGCAACTGTGGGCTTTTGAGGCTCAGCTATAGTTCCGTCCTTATTAAGAGTTTTAGTGTTCTTGCATTTTGGATAATTAGGACAAGCGGCAAATTTACCAAACTTGCCTGTCTTTATAACCATTTTGCTTCCACATTTTTCGCATACTATATCAGTCTCCTCCTTTGGAACCTCTATTGTATGCTCAGCAAGAGATTTGTTTGCCTTGTTAAGCTCTTGAGAAAAGCCCTTATAGAAATCCGCAAGAACCTGCTCAAGGGTTTCTTTTCCGCTTGCAATTGTGTCAAGTCTATCCTCCATAATAGCAGTGAACTTATAGTCCACACTATCAGGAAAATGCTCGTTCATTATAGCTGTAGTAACCTCTCCCAAGGGCGTAGGCTTCAAAAACTTACCTTCTCTTGTTACATAACCCCTTGCAATAATAACAGTTATAATTGGAGTATATGTGCTTGGACGACCTATGCCCTTTTCCTCGAGGAATTTAATGAGAGTTGCCTCATCATACCTTAATGGTGGCTCTGTAAAATGTTGCTGAGAATCAATTTTCTTAGCACTTAGCATTTCTCCCTCAGTAATGGTAGGAATTTTTGCATTTTTTTCAGGATCAAAAGCATCGTCCATATTAGTAGTCGTTTCATCAACCGTTTCCTCATATATGGTCATATAACCAAGAAATCCCACGGTGTAACCACTTGAACGGAATATATAACCATTGTTTTCAAAATCGGCAACAACGGTGTTGATTTGAGCAGATGCCATTTGACTCGCAATAAATCTATCCCATATAAGCTTATAAAGCTTGAATTGGTCGGTAGTCAAATGCTTTTTTATGCGCTGAGGCTCAAGCGACAAATTAGAAGGTCTAATTGCCTCGTGTGCATCCTGTGCATTACTTTTAGACTTATAATTTCTTGTCCTTTCGGGATAAAAGCTCTCTCCGTACTTTTCGATTATAAATTCCTTAGCGCTTTGCTGTGCCTCCTGCGAAATTCTCAATGAGTCAGTACGCATATAAGTTATAAGACCTTGTACTCCGCCAAGCTCTGCACCAAGATTGATACCCTCATAAAGCTCCTGCGCAAGCTTCATTGTCTTTTGAGATTGAAAATTAAACTTTCGCGCGGCCTCCTGCTGCATTGTTGAGGTTATAAATGGTGGAGATGGCATTTTAGTCTTTGTTCCCTTTTTAACCTCAACTACCTTAAAATCTCCGTCCTTTATTGCGCCTAATACTACAATTGCGTCCTTCTCGCTCTTTAGCTTGGTTTTTCTTGTCTTCGTTCCATAAAAGCGAGCTGTAATATTTTTTCTTTTCTTATCAGTAAGCGTTGCATCAATTGTCCAAAATTCAACAGGCTCAAAGGATTTAATCTCCTGCTCTCTTTCGACAATTATTTTAGTAGCGACCGATTGAACTCTTCCTGCCGAAAGTCCGCTCTTTACGGTCTTCCATAAAACAGGGCTAACGGTATAGCCAACTATTCTATCAAGAAAGCGTCGCGCCTGCTGAGAATTCACGAGCGCAAGATCAATGCTTCTTGGATGCTTAATCGCCTCCCTAACAGCGCTTCTTGTAATTTCGTTAAATGAAATTCTCTTTGCCTTTTTGCTATATTCTCCTAACACCGTAGCAAGATGCCAAGAGATAGCCTCTCCTTCTCGGTCAGGGTCAGTTGCAAAAAATATTTTATCTGCCTTTTTAGCTTCTTTTTTAAGCTCCTTGATAACATCGCCCTTACCGCGAATGTTGATATAATGAGCCTCAAAGCCATTATCTATGTCAATTCCTAAGGACGATTTAGGAAGGTCCCTAACATGTCCTACAGAAGCAATTACTTTATAATTAGAGCCAAGATAGTTTTTTACAGTGCTTATTTTTCCTGGTGACTCCAAAATTACAAGGTTGTGTGCCATGGGTATATCCTTTCGATTAGTTTTTCATAAAAAATCCGCCTGGTTGCTCATCAATCAAGCCTTCTATTTGAAGCAATGTCAAATTAGATGCTATTTCGGCGGCCGATAATCCGGTTTTTTGAACCAAATCATCCATAACAACAGGAACTCCTCTTTCCATAACAGAAAAAAGCTTTATTTGTTCTGAGGAATAATTTTCAGGGTCAAGCACAACCTCGGGCTCGTCCTCAATTATTTCCTCAAATTTTCTAATTCCTTTGCTAATTTTTTTCTTGTTCTCCTTTGAGCGGCTATAAAATTCATCATTATCAAGACCACCCGAAGCAACCTTTAAGGCGCTTTTAGAAAAAGCAGGTCGTTTAGAGGCGGCAATTAGATTTATTTTGTCCTTATGCTCAGGATAAAAGATTTTCAAAACATCTTCAGCCGAGGTAGCCATCTTGGCATCCTCGTTTTTAATAAGCGCATTAGTACCATTATTAGAATGGAACTTAGCAATTCCAGGAACAGCGAACAATGGTTTTCCCTGTTCTATCGCTGTTCGTGCAGTTATCAATGCACCACTGTCAAGCGGTGCTTCAACTATAAGCGTGGCATTAGATATTCCGCTTATAATTCTGTTTCTTATAGGGAAATGATAGATGTTTGGTGGTGAATGAGGTGGGAATTCTGTTATAACTGCTCCGTTCTCTATAATTTTATTCATAAGAGCATAATTTTCTCTTGGATAAACTATATCAATTCCGCTACCAAGAACTGCAACAGTTCTGCCAAAAGCATTGATAGTGCCTATCGCAACGGTTGAATCTATTCCTCTTGCCATACCAGTCACAGTGATAGCTCCACCCTTAGACAAAGTATATCCAAAATCAAAAGCTATTCTCTGTCCGTGAGATGTCATAGACCTTGTTCCAACAGCAGAAACAGAAATTTCATTATCAAAATCAGGAAATTCTCCCTTGCAATATAAAATGGGGGGAAATTTGCGAATTTTCCTTAATGCAGATGGATAAATATCATCACTATATGCTATGATTTGAACTTCATTATTTTCGCACCACTCACGAACCTCAAGTGCGTGCTCGAGATTTTTGTTCAAGATCTTCCTTTTATCAGATGTGCTGAGCCATCCTATAAGATCCATATCCATTTGAGTAGAACGAAAAACATCCTCAATATCGTCAAAATAAGAGATTAGGTCACCATAGATTTTAGAGTTGGCTCCAAAATGCAAGGAAAGCCACAACCATAAAAGCGATTTATCCATATTTTCTCCATAATACCATAATATATATTATATATAATAGCATTATTAAAAAGAATTGTCAATCCACTTTAGATAAAATTATTTGGAAATTTCCCACATTATTATCGCGGATGCCATCGCAACATTCAATGATTCAGTGTTTCCTTTCATAGGGATAAATATCATATCACTACATTCATCAATTACAGCTTGGCTTATTCCGTGTCCTTCGTTGCCTAAAACAACCACATCGTCGCGTGAAACCTTATCCTTGCCAAGAATAAGAGCCTTATCGTTTATTGCCGCAGCAAGTACTCTTCTGCCACATTTCTTTATAGCATTTATGCACTCGCATAGATTATCAACAATTTGTATTTCAATCTTAAAAATAGCCCCCATTGATGAACGCACAACTTTAGGTGAATAAATATCAGCACAATCGCTTGACAATATTAGCTTATCAATTCCTAAGGCAACGGCATTTCTAAGAATAGTTCCTATATTACCAGGGTCCCTTACAGACTCCAAAATCACAAGACTTTTTTGACAAAAATCCTCGTTTTTTACATTTGCAGAAAATGTGTGCTTTTCATCATAAAATTCACACACTGTTATGATACCCTGTGGTGCGTTTTCGCTTGTAAGCTTATCAAAAATATGCTTCTCTACGCAGAGAATTTTAGCACCATTAGAGGCACATTTTTTCACATTAAAAATAACATTTTCCTCAAGCTCTACAAGATTATCAAGAACTATATATTTTATTTTTGCCCCAAACTGCACAGCCTCATTAAAAAGCTTTATTCCATCGCAAACAAAAAGCTTTGAAAGCATTCTGTGCTTTTTATTAGAAAGCTTTGAAATTTCTGTGATGGTTGCGTTACTTTTTCCACTAATTAGTGGAACATCAAATATCAAATTATTCATAAAACCTCGTAAATTTCAAAAAAACTCGGCTTTTGCCGAGTTTTTGTTTTATTAAAGAGCTGCCTTTGCCTTCTCTACTATAGCTGCAAATGCATCCTTGTCAGAAACTGCAAGCTCAGCAAGCATTTTTCTGTTAAGGTCAATTCCCGCAAGCTTAAGACCGTGCATAAGTGTAGAATAATTCATACCGCAAACCTTTGCTTGTGCAGAAATTCTTGTAATCCAAAGAGAACGAAAATCTCTCTTCTTCATCTTACGTCCTGCAAATGCATAGTTGCCACTCTTCATTACAGCCTGCTTAGCCATCTTGAAGTGCTTGCTCTTTGCACCCCAGTAGCCCTTAGCCATCTTTAATACTTTATTTCTTCTTTTACGCG
>JAFTIV010000050.1 GCA_017456685.1 Clostridia bacterium
ACCATAGTTGTTTGGAAATCGTAAAAGTCCTTGCTTTAATATTTCCTTTCCTTCTAAAACAAAGCCACGAGTATAATATTTACCTGCCTCAGTTCTAACATTTTCAATTTCTATATTCTTTTTTGTCAAATCAATTTCAAGCAATTTATCAGATGAAACATCAAAAACATTGCAAATAATAGGAATCATTGTTATATCAGGCATAGTTTTGCCTATTTCCCATTGAGAAACGGCAGAAATTGTTACATTCAAGCATTCTGCCAAATCCTCTTGTGTCATATTTTTGCTTTTTCGCAAATCCCTAATTTTTTCACCTATACTCATAATAAATTTTCCTTTTTGTTGTATTCAAAAGCGCCTTTGTACCTTAATTATACAACATATTTTCAACAAATAAAAGTGAGTATTTCTAAAATTGCATTCAAGTGACGCTAAAATTTTACAGGAAATATAAAAATCGAGCACAAATGTGCTCGATTTTTCATCATTCAAGTATAAAATCAAGATTTTCAATGCTTTTTTTGAACTTAAAAATCGCTACTCCATTTTCATCAATAGTTTTTTGAACCTTATTTGTTAAAAGGTTCTTAGTAGTACTATTTGATACAATTTTTATTTTTCTGTTTGAGCGATTTACAAGCGTTACAATGCACGATTTATCATCATATCTCGCAAATGCAAGTGCGTCACTATCGCAATGAATAATTTTAAACAGACCATCTCTATAAAGCGTTTCGCTCGCGCGGATTTGACCAATTTTCTTATAAAACTCAAGAAGCTCAGTATTTTCTCTTCCCCAAGGGAATGGCAAACGATTGAACGGGTCGTGATAGCCCTCTACGCCCGCCTCATCGCCGTAAAATACGCACGGAACACCAGGAACCGTGGAATTTACCGCGTAAGCCATTTTGAGCCGTTTTACTGCCTTCTCGCGCTCCTTAGCGGTCATTTTCATTGTAGAAAGCTGTTCGTTTGTATATCCATCAGAGCTCTTTCCACCCAAGATAGTCAAAATTCTTTCGGTATCGTGAGTTCCAAGAACATTCATAAGAAGATCTGTTGATGATTTAGGATAATGCGAATAAAGCATCGCAAAGGTATCGATAAGCCCCCTTGAATTACCATATTTTATGTAATCAACAAGTGCCTCTCTTAACGGATAATTCATTACAGAATCAAGCTCATTGCCAAGGAAATATCTTTTTCTTTTATCATAAGCTATTTTATTAGACGCATCCTCCCAAACCTCGCCATAAACGATACCATTGGGATTGATTGATTTCAGCTTATTATTAAGAGTTTTCAAAAAGTCATCGCTAAGCTCATCGGCAACATCTAAGCGGAAACCAGCTATTCCCTTTTTCATCCACTTTTCTATAACTCCACCATCGCCTAAAATAAAGCTTTTATAGGATGAAGTATCGCTTTTTACTCTTGGCAAAATTTGAACATCCCACCAACACTCATATTTGTTAGGATATTCCTTAAAATTAAACCATTCGTAATATTTAGACTCCTTAGATTGATAAGCTCCAAGCGTTGGATAGCTTCCATATTTATTAAAATATATACTATCTGCGCCTGTATGATTAAAAACACCATCTAATATAATCTGTATTCCGCGTGCCTTTGCCTCTAAAACTAACCTTTCAAAGACCTCTTCATCGCCAAACATTGAGTCAATACTCATATAATCTGCTGTATCATATTTATGGTTAGAATAGGCATCAAATATAGGACTTAAATATATACAATTAACTCCAAGCGATTTAATATAATCAAGCTTTTCGATAATTCCATATAAATCTCCGCCAAAAAACATATTATTATCTACATCAGCACCAGGATATTCTGGAAACTGAGGTATTCCGTTGTACCAATCCTCGTTGATAATGGCCCCTTCTTTTTTCTTAAAGCGCCCACTTTTCGCAAATCTATCAACAAAAATATGGTACATAATTCCGCCCTTTATCCATTCAGGGTGCTTACCGAGCTCCTCATAAATAAGAAGCTGAATTAGCCCCTCGTGCTGATTTTCCAAGCGAACAAGCACTCCGTCAAGGTCAACATCACCAAAAAATTCAGCCTTATCGCCCGAAATCAGCTCATATTCATAATAATAAAGCCCTACACCTATCTCTTTAAGGTCTATTTCAGCCTCATAAATATCACTCGAGCCCTTTAAGCATACCCATTTTAGCGGAATTTTCTCATAAAATTGACTATTTATTCCGTCCGCTGATAAGTGCATAAATACCTTAGAAATCCCACGAGAGCGTGGGATTTCTAAATTAAAGGTTATTACCTTATCGCATTGAAATGCGCCGAAATAGCCAATTTTTTGACCATTTTCGTACTTGTTTTCTATAATCATAGAAGCTTATTTTACCGATTTGAGATGCCAAATGTTTTCTGCATACTCTCTTATGCTACGGTCAGCAGCAAAGAAGCCCGATTTTGCAACATTAACAAGTGACATTTTGCCCCATCTTTCCTTATCATTGTAAGCGCCAACAATCTCTTCCGACTTGATATAATATGAATCAAAATCAGCAAGACACATATATGGGTCTGAAATACCATATCCGCCTATGAGATAGTTAGCAATATTGGAGAATGAAACACCATTGAAGCCCTTATTTAGCCTATCAACAGCCTTTTTAATACGAACACTATTTGCATAGTAATCGAGAGACCTATAGCCCTTCTCCCAAAGCTCATCAACCTCTTTTGCGTTAAGACCAAAGATGAAGATATTGTCCTCACCAACCGCATCCTTCATCTC
>JAFTIV010000051.1 GCA_017456685.1 Clostridia bacterium
GTGATTTCTGCACCCTCCTCGATTACGCCATCAAGGTTGAGCTTGCAATAGTAATCGTAATTTTCCTTGTCAGGTGTGCCACTTGGGAACTCGTAGCCGATTGAGCCATCAACCAAGGTGATAACCCAGTCAAGGGTCTTTGGCGCCTTAGAGAGAATTACAGAGCTTGTGTCGTCAACAAGCGCGATAAGACCGTGACGCTCGTAAACTACGGTGTTGTCCTTTGTCTCAATATCTCTTGCCTGCTCAACGCTTGCCTCCTTCTTAACAAAGAAGCGAACTGCGTTCTTGTTTGTAACTACAACCTTGCCCTTTGGCATAAGCTTAGAGAAGATTACAGGAACGCCACAGATTGTGCCGAATTGTCCGCTGTAGATAATCTCGCCCTGCTTTGATGCAATGAAATCTGGGCTCTTGCGGATTTCCTTTCTTACATCTCCGCCCATAATCATAAATAGACCGCTGTCAACCTCGCAATCAATCATTGCAAGAGCGTCAACAAAGTCGTTATAGGTGATCGTCTCCTCGGTGTAGTGGAAGGTGTTGGAGATTTTGAGAAGCTCCTCGATGAATTCCTCGTTAATCTCGTTTGCAATCTCGGTAATAGCGCCCTGCATTGCAACATCAACGATGTAAGGGTCAGCCATCGCGTCCATATCGTTGTACTCGAAGGTTTGCTGATATCTCTTAACATCATAATATTCGGGAACAAAGGAAACGGTTCCCTTTACTGTGTTTTTCTCGCCCTTTGCAAGATTTTCAACCTTACCTGTGTAGGTGTAGCGGTTGATAACCTTTCTAAGACCTGCATTCTCAGCGAGTGAGCTGTCAACGGTCATAAGGGCTCTTGTGTCAAGACGGGTATTAAGAAGCTCCGTCATTTTGTTTTCGATGATTTCGTTTTCGTAAATTGTGTTCATTCTTTTTTCTCCTGTTTAATTAGATTTTTTAATTGCTTGTGTCCGTGAGCCTTCTGTAAAGCTCGCGGTCTGTTACATATAGCCTCTGCATATCGGCAAGGGAAAGCTCTCTAAATTCCTTTTTGGTTAGCTCGCCCCTTCCCCTTGCAGGTGGCTTCATTGCCTCAAGACGGGCACGCACCGCACCATTTACCGCTTCCTTGATTATTTGTGCTACGCATTTTACTCTTTTTTCGGTTTCGTCCGCATCGCTCGTTGCCAAATAATCCCCAAGCTCTCTTGGTAGTCCTGCCTCATCAAGAAGCCCTATGCATAAAAGTCTGCTTTCGCAAAGCGCACGCGCCTCGCGCTCTTTTGCAAGCTCTGCCTCAAGCGAAGCAAGGCTTCTTTGCTCGTCATTTCGCTCTTCGCACTCCGCATTTCGCATTTGCTCGTCACTCTCGCCATTTCGCATTTCGCATTCCGCATTTCGCACTTGCTCGTCACTTTGCATTTCGCATTCCGCACTTCGCACTTGCTCGTCACTTTGCATTTCGCACTCCGCATTTTGCACTTGCTCGCCATTTCGCACTTCGCATTCCGCATTTCGCATTTGCTCGTCATTTCGCACTTGCTCGTCACTCCTCATCGCCTTCCTGCTCCTTTCTTATCCTTTCAAGCTCACCTTCGACATCGGTCACTATTGGCAAGCTCTCAAGAAGGGTCTTTTTAGACACTACCCCGCTCATTCTCTGTGCGTAATCCGCGCTATCAACGGGATTTTCGGGGAGATTTCTTGTGAAGGTGATTTTGATGCTTCTCCAGTCGTAGCTCGCACCAAGTGTGTTTAAAAGGTGGCAAATCATCTCGTATCTGCGACACAGACCCTTCTTAAAGAAGCGCTCCGTCACCGAAACCCTGTTTTCAAAATTGAGAAGGCGATACTTGATTGCGATGCCCGATGCGCTTTGACCTATTGTGTCATCGGTCATATCCACAGAGCCCGAGAAGCGGTAAATATCGCTCGAAATTCGGCTCTTTAGATTTTCAATATACGCATCATTTACGCTCTTTGTAAGCCACTCTGCCTTGCCCCCGTCGTCGAGCAACAGAACTCTGTTCTCGCGAAGCCTTCTTATGTCCTCGCTATCGGTTGCACCCATACCTGTTATTGCAAGATATGAGTCGGCAAAGAGCTCAAAATCGTTTACGCTCTCGCTTTGAAGCTTGTTATAGGCATCTACAAGCGAAATTACAGGCTCAAAATCGCCCGTCGCGTCGCTATTGTTGAAATAGAAGTTAATCGGCACCTGACCGAAATAATGGGGGAGAGTGTCGCGCTTTTCGATGCTTTCGGTTGTTTGATTGTAGCTAAAATAGGCTATCTCGTGCTCGTCGTAGAGCTCCAAGCAGAGCTCACCCTCGTTGTCCGTTTCAGCAAGCCTTACAGCGCCTATTAGCTCTGGCTGAGCGGTGCTTGACCAGATAGGAATAACGCTCGTCACATCAAGCGGACACATTCTTATGTTGCGCTCCTCGTCAATATAAAGAAGCTCGCACGCTACACCATAAACCGACAAATCCTTCGAAAGACGACTGTTGAGAAACTGCTCGTCATTGTAGTCGTTTATTGCAACAAGCTCACGATTTAGCTCCTTGTCGTCGGTGCTATAGGTGACAGGAGTGCCCATAAAATAGCCAACGGTTGTGTCAGTTATATTCTTACAAAAGTTGTTTACAACTCTGTTTTGGGGCTTCCCTGGGTCCTTGGCATCAAAAAGAATTTGATGATTTCCCGAATAATAGCGCATTAGCCTTCTAAGCCTCGGCAGAGTTAAGGACTGCCACTCCTTGATTAGATTTTTTAGTCCTAATGTGTTCATATGCTCCTCATATATAAAGTAATTTTTTCGATATCGCGTGGGGCGCTGTACCCTTTCTTTCGCCCTCTATGGCATAGCGAAGCGAGGCTATTGCATCGTCGTTTATGCACACAGGCTCGTCTGTATAGGTGCCTGATACCGCATCGCGTTGCCATTTCCACTCACCAAGCTCGCGAATGAGGGCTTGGCAAGAGGGGTCAATTGTCAGCCTATGCGTCTTTAGGTAGTCAATTTGCGCCCTTACGCTTCCCTTTTCCTTGCTAACACCCTGCGCCCGATAGCCCGCCCTTCTCCAGCATTTAATTCTGTCTGGCTCTGCGCTATCGCACCACATGGTCGCCCTTTTTGATATGCCCCTTTGGCTCGCAAGCTCCAAAATCTCGCTCGTGTCAAGCTGTTTTGTGTAAAGCTCGTCAAGCACGAAAACATCTCCGTCGCGAAAGCCAACTGTCAAGATGCAATTCGCGTGGTTGTAGCCAAAGTCCTGACCTATGGCTATTCTGTCGTAGAATTCAGGTCGTTTATCGACACATTGTACGGTGTAATGCGGTAAAATAAGCCCCTCTGCTTCTCCCCACTCGCCAAGGCCGTACACGCGATATCCCTCGGGGTCCTGCTCCCTTCTTCTCATCATTCGGCGGTGGTAGCCCTCATCAATGAAGGCATTTTGTAGATAATTTGAGCGGTGAGTGAAGGTGTCCGCGTCACACCTGTCAAAGAACCGCTTTTTTATCCAATGGCTTGCGCTAACGGGGTTAAAGGTAAGGGTGATTTGATAGAAAAGCTCGGGGCTTTCAAGCTCTCCACGCAAGCGGTCGTCGATAATATCAAGGTCGCTCGCATCAAGCTCCGTAGCCTCCTCAATCCACACCCAAACGATTTTGCCCTCCGTCGCTTGAATTGACTTAAGCTTCTCTCGCTGTGCCTCGTCCTTTGTTCCCCGAAAAAGCACCGAGGCGTGAGTTGATTTGCAAAAGAGGCGAAGCGGAGAGCGAGATATCTCCCAATATCTCTGCCAGCTCGAGCCAAATATCTCCCTTATGGCTCTTGTCAGCTCCGCATAGGTGCTATCAAGGTGTGAGCTCTCCGTCTTTCTCACGCAAAGCAAATTTGCGCCCTTGAAGCGAGCGTCGCTAAGCTTTAAAATAAAATCCCTTGCAACATTTACGCTTTTTCCGCTACCTGCCGACCCGCACTCTACCCTGTATCGCTTTCTTGAGCTATTCGAGGCTCGAAAGCACTCGTTCATAGGTATCTTAATCCTCATTTTCATCGGGGGATGTGTAGTCGTAATCAATGTAAAGTGCGCCATCCGTAGCCGTATCCCCAATCCCGCATAGCTTAAAATATAGCTCTATCGCCTTTAGCTTGTCGTAAAGCTTCAGCTCACACTCAAGCCCGTCCTTTACCTGCTTTACCTTTAGCGAGCTGACAGAGCGCGAAAGCTCGGCGCTAAGCACCGCATCACTCTCGCCCCTTGCCTGCTTGGCGCTCCACAAAAGTGCCTCGCTCGCATCAGCTCTCGCTATTGATAAAAGAATTTGCTTCAATTGCTCGACCTCGTCCCTTTCTATCACTCTCACCTCCTCGTTAAGCTCCTGCCCCCTGCGGTCTGCGCATACCGCATAAGGCTCATTTTTCACAGCTTCCGGTCCCTGTAATTCCATCATAACAGATAAAAACGGACAAAACGGACAACTTTGCCCCAAGCGCAAAAAAATAAAAATTGCATACCTTTGGTATGCAAAAAATTTATAAAAGTGAAGAATGAAGAATGAAAAATGAAGAATTAAGAAAAAAGGTAGAAAACGCGCTTACGCACTGTTTTGATTGATTTATCATTCCGCACTCAACACTTCGCACTCCGCATTTGCTTGCCACTTGGGAATGAAAAAAATCCGCCACCAAGGTGACGGATTTTGGTTTTGCTTATATGGCTTAACGCGCCCGTTTTAGTAAAAGCGCGAGGTGCGAAATGCGAAGTGCGCATACGAGCGAAGCGAGTATCAAGGTTCTAACCGTGAAAATACTGTTTGATTTTCACGAGCTACAAAGTAGCCTGTTCGAAAGAACAGTTAGGTTAGGTTCTTCAATGATAAATCAATGTAGCTTACAATCCCCCCTGCTACGCCACCCCCCTTACTCTAAAGGGGGGCGGTGAAATGAAAGCCGTCTAACTCAACCCAAAAAGCAGGCTTTTTGGATTTCACCGCGAAGCGATTTCATCTGCAGAGCAGATTTCAACCGTCGCAAGACGGATTTCATTGCAGAGCTTTGCTCTGCCAGCAACGCAGTATTTCGAAGCTTAATGAGTCTTAGTCGGTTACATCGAAGCGAGGACGAGTCTTATAAGCCCCTTTGGTAAAATCGGGTATTTGCTGTGGCATTCCGTTTTCCTTTATGGACCTTTCGCTAAGGGGGGTTATTACCATCCAAGCGGCTGCGTCATAGACATCTATTGGCATTGGCTTGTTTTCTACCAATCTTGTTGCAAAGTCAACAAGCTCGAAGAAATCCATTCCGCCGTGACCTGCGTCGATTTGCTCCTTTGTTATATTGCGCCAAAAGTCGGGAAGCAAGTCCTTGTGCTTGTCGGCATTGCAGAGGTTCTTTTGCGCGTAATCGTATGGGTCCCAATACTCGTTATCGCCCTCGAGGAATACGGAATTATATGCTTGCTCGTAAATTCCGTTTGTTCCGTGAACTATAAATTCTCTGCTATATGAGCGAGGAAGGCTTGTGTCAAGACGAAGAAGAATTTGCTCTCCGTTTTCGCAGGTGATGATAGTGTTTACAACATCACCCTGTGCAAAGTCTGCACCGACAAGGTCAGGGTTTACATACTCGCCCTTTTCCACTCTCTTATTTACATAATCCTGCATACCGAACGAGCCCGAGGCAACGGATACAAGTGAAACCATTCTGTTTCCGCGGTTAATGCCGAGAATTTTTGCGATAGGTCCAAGCTCGTGAGTTGGGTAGTTTTCGCAGTTTCTGTGAAGGTAGTTTTCAAGACGATAATGTCTTTTCTCCTTGCCCTCAACAACCTCGCGTCTAAGGTCGTGTGCATATGAGCCCGAGCAATAAACTATTCTACCGAGCATACCTTTTTTTGCCATCGCGGTAGCCAAAAGCTCGTCCTTGTTGTAGCAACAGTTCTCAAGGAACATAAATGGAACTCTTGTCCTCTCCCAAGCCTCAACAAGCTCAAAGCAGGACTCGACGGTATAAGCACCGCCAACCTCAAGGGCAATTGCCTTTCCTGCGTTCATAGCCTCAATGGCGAATGGAATATGTAGCTCCCAGTTACACGAGATTAAAACAGCCTCAACCTCGGGGTCTTCAAGCACCTCGCGATAGTTGGTCGTGCCCTTTGGCTCATAGCCAAGCTTGTCATAAACCTGCTTAATTCCGTCCTGAACGCGGTCCTCATATTTGTCGCAAATTACGATAAATTCATACATATCGGTAAGAAGCATTGTGTCCATAAGACCATAGCCTCTGCATCCGTGCCCGATAACACCTATTTTTACCTTTCTCATAAGCTCTCCTAAATAAAAATCAATTTCGAAATATGGGAAATCAACCCAAGGCAATGTTAACATACTTGTTTTAAAAAATCAAGGATTTTTCTCAATTTCCCTTGCAATATTTTAATAAAGGACTAAAATGCTTGACATTTTTATAATATAGTGCTAAAATATATAATGCATTAATAGTCTTTTTTCGATTTTTATTTTGATAAGGAGCTAAAATGAGAAAATTTCTTTCTTTTATTATATTACTTTTATGCTGTGCGCTTCTCTGCTCGTGTGAGCTTGACATTTCGTCACAGCTAAATGCATGGTCAAGCCAGATTTATGATATCGCCTCAAACGCGGGCGGTGCGTATCTTAAGGAGACAACCTCGACTGAGCCACCAAGCTCAACTGTTCCTGTTGAGAGCGAGTCGAGCAATCCCGACGACACAACAGAGCCAAGCGAGCCTGAGGATTCAAGCTCAAGCGAGGAGCCAGAGCCAGAGGTGCCAGTTGACCCAACTCCTGCGCGCCCTATCCCAACTGTTGAGCAGATTATGAGCGTTACACTCAACTTTGACCTTGAAAAGCACAGCGCAGGCGCGCTCGCAGTACATAACCCATTTGCTAATATGGTTATCAGCGCACCCTATGAGAGCATCAGCTCCGCTACCTTGGGCGCAAGATTTAAGGTTGCAAGAGAATACTATGGTGTTAATCCATCACTTCATATTGATATTAGCCTTGACGGAGTTACCGAGGACGATAGTGGAGATATGAGCTATGCCGAGCTTACTCAAATCGTTCAAGGAATTCAAGACGAGCTTGGAAGCGAGGATTACACGCTTGATATAGCACCCGGTACTCACCCCGACTCTGTGCTTGCCACAGGCGATTATGCTAATCTTATAAGCGTTATGTACGACGGAAACCGCGGTGTTGTCCCAGGCGTTGGAATCTCGACCTCTGCCTTTGCGGGTACTACAAGGCTTACCTCTGCAAATCTTTCAAAGCCCGACCTTATGTATATGTTCTATATGCTTACCGACCTTGAGTCGGCTCGTGGCGGACTTGAAAAGGAATACATTGTAAATGCAATAAATGTAGATGCCTTTATTCCATCGTCAGTAACTCCCGAGGAGTTTTATGGCAACCCTCAAAACGAGCTTTCTAAGATGGTAAACTTTAGAAGCAATCCCGACAATAATTACTTAGAGCTTCGCATCTCTAATTTCGGCTATAACACAGTAGATACCACAAGCGAGTATTATGCAACCGAGGAGCAACAGGCGAATTTGCTCGTTCGCTCATACCTCTTATTTGCAGAGCTTGGAATTGACAGGGCAAGCATTTGTCAATACAAGGACGGCGACGGTGGAAAATACGACGGCTTCGGCACACTCAATGCTGACGGCACACCTAAGCTCGCACAATATTATCTTGCTACAATGAGCAAGGTGCTTGACGGCTTTACCTTTGTTGATAAAACGGTAACCGATATGGGCGCGTTCATTTATGTTTTTGAAAACGAGGCTGGCGATATTGTTTATGCTGTTTGGAGCCCATCAAATGACGGCTCTGTAATCGAAAGCACTCAGCTTTGGAGCTACGAAAAGCACGCAACCCTTACAACCCTTACAGGCTCATACAAGCTTGAAAATACAGTGCTTACTCCAAATTCATCGGGCTTTGTGTCCGTTGACGCGCTCGAGACACCCTCGTTTATCACTATTAGAGCTGACGAAAGCGCCGATATTGAGCCCTTCGTCCCCTCTCGTGAGATTATGACAATAAGTGCAATTATGGGCGCTTATGTAAACTTTGACCTCGAAAAGAGTGATACAAATGACCTTTCAAAATACAACCCCTTTGGCGCTATGAGAATTGGAAATCATATAAGTGCAATCAGCACCTCTGTTGAGGGAAATAACATTATGATAGCTAAGGGCTTCTACGGAATGGACCCAACGCTTCACCTTGATGTTGACCTTTCTAAGACGGGCGTAGAGGACGACAGTAGCGTCGAGGGCTTCTTGACCTACGAAGAGATTGCAAAGAAGGTTAGAAGCCATCAAAGCTCATTTGGTACAGGAATGATAGGCGCTTACAGAATTGAGCTTGGTAGCGCACCTGATACAAAAATGTCGGCTGGCGATTATGCTCTGCTCCTCAGCTACTGCTATGACGGTAATCGTGGCGAGGTTGACAAGGCAGGAATTATGAGCTCCTCGGCAAGCGCTGCAAAGAAATCTCAGCTCTTTGCGGGCTCTCTCTCCGCACCTAACTCGGCATATATGAATGGCGTTCTTGAGGCGCTTAAGACGATAAGAGGACATCAAAATGTTGTCGCAATCTCGGGCTTCTACACGGATTGCTTCATTCCATCAAGCATAACTCCTGAGAGCTATTATCTAAATAGCGAAAGCGAGTTTGTTAAGATGCTTGAGCTTCGCAACACAAGCTACTCACACCTCGAAATTTGCGTGTCTGCCTTTGGCTATAACACCCTTGATAGCGAGAGCAACTATTATGTGACAGAGCAAAAGCAGGCTGACTACCTTGTGCGCTCATACCTTCTCCTTGCAGGACTTGGAGTTGACCACGCATATCTCTGTCAGTATATGGATAAGGCAGATAGTGAGTATAACGGCTTCGGCACACTCAACGCAGATGGCACAGCCAAGCTTGCGCAATATTATATCTCAGCAATGAAAGGCACCCTTGACGGCTTCAAGTTCGTTGAAAGCCTTGAAAACGACCAAGGCGCGCTAATTTATAAGTTCCAAAATAATGATGGCGATATCGTTTATGCCGTATGGAATGGCACAGGCGATGGTGGCACAATCAGCGATGTAAAAATCACAGTTGACAGAGGAACTCCCTCTGTGCTTACCTTAAATAATACCTACACACCCGACACCTCGTCACTCTCTGTCGATGCAGATGATAGCACAGTGTCTGTCGATGCAGGTGAAACACCAGTGTTTGTAATCATTAAATAATATAAATGAGGTAAAAAATTATGGCTAAAAAGGAAAAATCACTTGGTAGCTTTATCGGCAAGACCATTGCGCTTATTCTTTGTCTTGTGCTTGTTCTTGCTATAATTGCTGTAATTGTATTCTCCGTTGGAGAAAATATCGTTTTCTATAAGTTCTACAAAAATGCCGACAAGGCATTCAAAATTCCTGGTCTTTGGACTGGTAGCGTGCCTCAGGGCTTTGAGTACATTGAGGACACAGACACCTTCCTTTACACAGGCTATCAAAAGGACGAAAAGACCGCTTCCGTTATCTATATAATGCCCGAGGGTGGCGAGGGCGAGGCGCGCGAGGTTTCGCTTCTTAACAAGGACGGCTCAGCCTACACAGGCCACGCAGGTGGAATTACTATTTTTGAGGAAACAGTTTTCATTGCAACCGGCTCAGGCGTTGATATATTTAGTGCCGACGATGTTCTTGATGGCGACGATGAGGCAAAATGCCTTGGCAAGCTTGACATTGATTTTGATGTTGCCTTCTGTGAGGTTTACGAGGGCAGACTCTTTGTTGGAAACTTCTATCGCGAGATTGACTACGAAACTCCCGAAAATCATCATATGACAACACCCTGTGGCGATAAAAACACCGCTGTTATCTACGAGTTCGTGCTCGATTCTACAACCGACCTTCCAACCTCGTATAAGCCCGAAATGGTTTACTCTATAAGAGATGCAATTCAGGGTCTTGCATTTGATGACGAGGGCAGAATGATACTTTCATCCTCTTGGGGACTTTCAAAGTCACATATCTATGTTTACGAAAAGCCCGAATTCGTTGTTGAGGACGGCTTCACCGTAAGTGCAAACGATACAACCTATAAGGCTGACCTTTGCTATCTCGATGGAAACTCGCTTAAGGAGGACATTGTCGCTCCACCTATGGCAGAGGAGCTCGTATATCACGATGGCAAGCTCTATATTATGAACGAGGCTGCGTCGATGAAGTACATTTTTGGTAAAATTACTGGCGCTGCTTGGTGCTATGCCTACAGCCTTGATTAAAGCAAGGCTGTAATGAAATCCGTCTTGCGACGGTTGAAATCTGCTTTGCAGATGAAATCGCTTCGCGGTGAAATCCAAAAAGCCTACTTTTTGGATTGAGCTTGACGGCTTTCATTTCAACGAGGCTCTGCCTCGATTTCAACCACGCATAGCTTTTACCCCAAATTTTGTATCTTTAACACAAAGGAGCGAGTATGAAAATTTACGACTTTAACGGAAAGAAAAATATTTGCGGTAAAAGAATAAAGGAAGCAAGAAAAAGAGCTGGCTTAACACAAGACAATCTTGCCGCAAGGCTTCAGCTTGAGGGCGTAATTTTAGAGCGAGATAGCGTTAGCAGGATAGAAATCGGCACTCGCTTTGTCGCAGATTACGAGCTTTTAGCTATTTGTAAAATCTTGAATGTCTCCCCTGCATATTTGCTTGGGCTTGAATAAAAAATCCGCCTTTCGGGGCGGATTTTGTTTTTTTAGCGCGCATAAAAATTATTTTAATTAAAAGTCCTTAAAGCCCTTTACATTTGACAAATAGTGTGCTAAAATGGTATATGTAAAAAATTGGGCTTGCAGGTTGATTTTCCTGTGGCTACGAATAAAAAAGGAGTGAGAAAATGGAAAAAATCCTACTATCTACAGAGCCTTCACTTGCTTTCGTGTGCTTCTTTGGCGTCGCGATAGTATTTGCTGGTCTTGTTCTTCTTATCGGTCTTGTATATCTTATGAACCTTATCTGCGATAAGCTTACAAAGGATACTCCCGCTAAGAGCGCTCCCTCTGTTCCCGCACCCGCACCAATGGCTTCTGCCACAATCCCAAATCGCGGTGAGGTTGTTGCAGCCGTTTGCGCGGCAATCGCAGAGGAAGAGGGCACGGATGTCTCGGCAATCCGCGTTATATCATTCAAAAAACTGAGTTAATTA
>JAFTIV010000052.1 GCA_017456685.1 Clostridia bacterium
CAAATAATGGAGCAAAAGAGAATTATGCTTGGTAACGAGGCAATCGCAAGAGGCGCATATGAGGCTGGAGTTAAGGTTTCAAGCGCATACCCAGGCACACCAAGCACAGAAATAAGCGAATTTTTATCAAAGTATGATGAGGTTTATACCGAGTGGGCGCCTAACGAAAAGGTAGCACTTGAGGCAGCAGCGGGCGCTTGCATCGCTGGCGTTCGTAGTATGGCTTGTATGAAGCATGTTGGCTTGAATGTAGCCTCTGACCCGCTTTACACCCTCGCCTACACAGGCGTAAATGCAGGACTTGTAATAGTCGTTGCTGACGACCCAGGACTTGCAAGCTCACAAAACGAGCAGGACACAAGAATGATAGCAAGAAGCGCACATCTTCCTCTTATAGAGCCCTCTGATAGTAACGAGGCAAAGGAATTCTTCAAGTACGCATTTGAGCTTAGCGAAAAATATGATACACCCGTAATCTTTAGAACAACAACAAAGCTCTCTCACTCACAAAGCGTTGTAGAGCTTGGCACTCGCGCTGAAATCGAGGATAAGGCGTACGAGAGAAATATGCCTAAATATGTTATGATGCCAGCATCTGCAATCGGCAGGCATAAGGTCGTTGAGGCAAGAGAAAATCAAATGGCAATTGATGCGTGTGATTTTCCAATCAACACAGTTGAGCTAAACGATAAGAAAATCGGCTTTATTACCTCTGGTGTCGCGTATCAGTATGTAAAGGAGGCTTGCCCTGAGGCAAGTGTGCTTAAGCTCGGCATTATAAACCCACTTCCAAGAAAGCTTATCGAGGACTTTGTATCATCTGTTGATACTGTTTATATCTTCGAGGAGCTTGAGCCTGTTATTGAGGAGCAGGTAAGGTCTTGGGGACTTGAGGTAAAGGGCAAGGAGCTCTTTACAAGGCAGGGCGAATATAGCGCAAATATGCTTAAAAAGGTAATCTACGGCAAGGACGAGATGGTGTTTGAGAGGGCTGAGGCTCCTGCAAGACCCCCGATTCTTTGCCCAGGCTGTCCACACAGAAGCGTGTTCTCCGTGCTTAATAAGCTCAAAATTCACGCAGCAGGAGATATCGGCTGCTATACCCTTGGCGCAGTAGCACCTCTTAATGTAATTGATACAACAATTTGTATGGGCTCAAGCATATCTCTCC
This sequence comes from Clostridia bacterium, assembly GCA_017456685.1. GTDB lineage: Bacteria > Bacillota > Clostridia > Oscillospirales > CAG-272 > RGIG2000. The sequence continues at coordinate 1,172 of JAFTIV010000052.1, forward strand.
TTCACGGAATGGAAATGGCTAAGGGCAAGGATTACATAAGAAATTGGGTTGCCACAATCGGTGACTCAACCTTCCTTCACACAGGAATCAACTCACTTATAAATATGGTGTATAATAAGGCGAGCGGAACAGTTATGATTCTTGACAACCGTACAACAGGTATGACAGGACATCAGGACCATGCCGCAACAGGAAAGACCCTTAAGGGTGAGGATACCTATGCAATCGACCTCGCTGAGCTTTGCCGTAGCGTAGGAGTTAAGAGAGTAATCGAGATTGACGCATTTGATGTAAAGGGACTTGAGGCTGTAATTAAGGAAAGTGCAGAGGGCGATGAGCTTACAGTTATCATTGCAAAGGCACCCTGCGCACTTCTTAAGGGACAAAAATTCCCAAATGTATGCAAATGCACACCCGAGGAGTGTCGCAAGTGCGGAATGTGCCTAAAGATAGGCTGTCCAGCACTTACAAAGCAGGCAGATGGCACAATTAAGATTGACGAAACAATGTGTAACGGCTGTGGACTTTGTATGAGCTATTGCAAGTTCGGCGCTATAAAAAAGGTTGCAAGATAAGGAGGACGGACTGATGAATATAATGGTAGTTGGCGTTGGTGGACAGGGAACCCTTCTCACCAGCAGAATTATAGGAAAAACCGCCCTTAATGCAGGCTTTGATGTGAAGCTCTCGGAGGTTCACGGAATGGCTCAGCGCGGTGGTAGCGTTGTTACCTTTGTAAGATACGGCAAAAGGGTTTATGAGCCTGTATGCGAGGAGGGAAGTGTTGATATTCTCATTTCCTTTGAGCGTCTTGAGGCGCTTCGCTATGCTCACTTCCTCAAAAAGGACGGAGTTATGATTGTAAACGATACAAGAATTGACCCTATGACAGTTGTTATCGGCGCTAAGACCTATCCAGAGGGAATTTTGGAGGGGCTTAAGAGCGAGCATATGCTTCACACAATAGATGGAGGAAAAATTGCTAAGGAGCTTGGAAACAGTAAGGTTCTAAACTCCGTAGTTCTTGGACTTGCCGCAAAGCATATTGGCTTTAGCGAGGACGAGTGGCTTGAAACACTTAAGGCAACAGTTCCGCCAAAAACAATAGAAATAAATACATTAGCCTTCAAGGCAGGCTATGAAAAATAAGAAAAGAGGCGAACTTAAATGATTTGGAACAAGGAAATGGAGTGTATGTCTCGTGAAGAGATGAAGAAGCTCCAAAGCGAAAGGCTCGTAAAGCTCGTAAGGTATGTTTACGACAATGTAGAGTTTTATCGCAAGAGAATGGATGAGCATGGTGTGAAGCCCGAGGATATCAAGGGAATTGACGACATCACAAAGCTTCCATATACAACGAAGGACGACCTTCGCGATACATATCCATTCGGTCTTTTCGCTGCTCCTCACAAGGACATTGTAAGAATTCACGCATCATCGGGCACAACAGGTAAGGCTACAGTTGTTGGCTATACCCAAAACGATATTGATGTGTGGAGCGAGTGCGTTGCTCGTTGTATGACAATGGCAGGCGTAACTAAGGACGACATCATTCAGGTTGCATATGGCTACGGCCTCTTTACAGGCGGACTTGGTGCACACTATGGTGCTGAAAGGCTCGGCGCTATGGTCGTTCCAATGAGTACAGGTAACTCAAAGAAGCTCACCACAATGATGGTTGACTTTGGCGCTACAGCGATTGCTTGTACACCATCATATCTTCTTCACCTTTCGGAGGTTTTAAGAGACGAGGGCTTGCTCGATAAAATTAAGCTCAAGAGCGCAATTTGTGGCGCTGAGCCTTGGACAGAGAAGATGCGTAACGAAATTGAAACAAGGCTTAATATCACCGCCCACGACATTTACGGACTTAGCGAGATTATGGGTCCTGGTGTTGCTTGCGATTGTGAGCATCACGCAGGCTTGCACATTTGCGAGGACCACTTCTATCCTGAAATCATAGACGCAAAGACCCTTGAGCCTGTTGCTGATGGCGAAATCGGTGAGCTTGTATTTACAACAATCACCAAGGAGGGAATTCCTCTTATAAGATACAGAACTAAGGACCTTACAAGCATCACACACGAGAGATGTGAGTGCGGAAGAACAAGTGCGAGAATTTCACGCTTTAGAGGCAGAAGCGATGATATGCTTATCATAAGAGGCGTAAATGTATTCCCAAGTCAGGTTGAGGCTGCCCTTGTTGATGTTGAGGAGGTAACACCTCACTATATGATGGTTGTAGATAGAGAAAACAACCTTGATACCCTTGAAATTCAGGTAGAGGTCGATGTTAAATACTATACCGACGAGGTCAAGGGAATTGAAAAGCTTACAAAGAAGATTGCAACAGTAATTCAACAGGCACTCGGCATTAGCGCAAAGATTAGACTTATGGGACCAAACTCACTCAAGCGTAGCGAGGGCAAGGCGGTCCATGTAATTGATAACAGAAAGCTATATTAAGATTTTATAACGCGTAGGGCTTTTGGTTGCTCTAAATTTAGTTCAACTGAGTCTCTACCAACTAAAAGGAGGAACTAAGGATGACAGTGAAGCAATTATCCGTATTTATTGAAAACAGAAGAGGAAGACTTGGAGAGGTTTTGCAGGTTTTAAAGGATAACAATATAAATATTGTTTCAATGAGCTTGGCAGATACCACAGAGTATGGTCTTTTAAGGCTTATCGTAAACAAGCCAGAGGAGGGACGCGATTTTCTTTTGAAGGCAGGCTTTTCAAGCATGCTCACAGATGTGCTTATCGTAAAGGTTCCACATACTGCAGGCTCACTTCAAAAAATCCTTTCAATCATAGCTGAAAACGATATTGATATTGAGTATATGTACGGACTTTCCGTTGAGTCAACAGATGCATCAATTGTTGTTAAGACAAATGCACTTGACCTTGCGTGCAAGGTTCTAAAATCAAGCCATATTGAAACAATGACCCCCGAGGAGATTTCATCTCTTTAATCTATGGTAATCGACCTTCACACGCACATATTTCCAGACAAAATTGCAGGGGCAACAATTGAGGCGCTTTCAAATAGCGCCTCAATTCCACCTCATTCAAACGGCACACTTGACGGGCTTTTGTCTCAAATGGAGAAAAGCGGAGTAGATATTTCCGTAAATCTGCCCGTTTTAACTAAGGACAGGCAGTTCGATAGTGTTTTGTCATTTGGCAAGGAAATAAACTCAAAATCATACACAGGGGCGCGTGTAATCTCCTTCGCAGGAGCTCACCCCGACATAAAAGACCCTGAGGAGGCGCTTCATCGCGTCAAGGAGGCGGGCTTTCTTGGAATTAAGCTTCACCCCGATTATCAGGGCACATTTATTGATGATGAAAAATACATAAGGCTTTTAGCGGTTGCTAAGGAGCTTGACCTAATTACCGTTACCCACGCGGGCTTTGATGGTGCATTTGTCGGTCAGCCAATTAAATGCACACCTGTGCGCGTTTTGAGGCTACTTGATAGGCTCGGTGGCTATGATAAGCTCGTGCTTGCACACCTTGGCGGTAATGAGCTTTTCGATGACGTATATCGCACCTTGGCGGGAGAGAGTGTCTATTTTGACACCTCTTATGTCCTTGCCTCGACTGATAAGAGGCACTTTTATGATATGCTCGAAAGACACGGAGAGGACAAAATCTTGTTCGCAACCGATAGTCCTTGGCAGCATCAGGGCGAAATGCTTGAAATCATAAGAGGCTATGCTCTTGATAAGAGCACAGAGGACAAGATTTTGTTTGAAAACGCAAAAAAGCTTTTGAAATTATAAACACATATAGAGGTTTTTACTATGTATAATGAAAAAATGTATGCTCTTGGAAGCCGTCGCTCGATTATAAGAGAAATCTTTGAGTATTGCAAGACAAGGGCAGGCGAGATAGGCGCTGACAAGGTTGTCGACTTTAGTATAGGAAATCCAAGCGTTGAGCCACCTAAGGAAATTGCAGATGCAATCATGGACCTTATTAAAAATGAAAATTCCGTTCTTTTGCACGGCTACACCTCAGCTCAAGGCGACCTTGGCACTCGTGAGGCTGTTGCAAGCGATATAAACGCTCGCTTCGGTGCAGGCGTTACTGCAAATAATATTTATATGACCTGTGGCGCTGCTGCATCACTTACAATTTCCTTGCGCGCTCTTTTGAACGCAGGCGAGGAGTGTATTGTTTTTGCGCCATTCTTTACTGAATATCGCGTATTTATTGAAAACGCACAGGGCAAGGTCGTTGTGTCAAATCCAATGCCAAGGACCTTCCAAATTGATGTTGCTGATTTTGAGAGCAAGATTACTGATAAGACAAGAGCAGTAATTATGAACTCTCCAAACAATCCAAGCGGAGTTGTGTATAGCGAGGATACTATAAGAGCGGTATGTGACATACTAAGAAGGAAGGAAAAGGAGTTCTCTCATCCTATCTATCTTATCGCTGATGAGCCATATCGTGAGCTTGTCTTTGGCGGTGTTACAGTTCCGTATCTTATGAACTATTACGACGATACCATTGTCTGTTATTCGTACTCCAAGGCTCTCTCGCTCCCTGGCGAGAGAATAGGCTATATTGCAGTTAGCCCTAAGGCTCAGGACTCAGCAAGCATTTACCTTGCAATCTGCGGAGCAGGTCGCTCGCTTGGCTATGTGTGTGCACCAAGCCTTTTCCAGCAGGTTATCAAAAGGTGTATAGGCGCAAGGGTTGATGTGAATGCTTATAAGGAAAATAGAGACATTCTATATAACGCGCTTACCGAATACGGCTATGAGTGTGTTTCACCTGATGGCGCATTCTACCTCTTTGTAAAGGCTCTTGAGGACGATGCCTACAAGTTCTTTGAAAAGGCAAAGGCTAAGGAAATTCTCGTTGTCCCCTGCGACGACTTTGGTGTTAGTGGCTATGTCCGCATCGCATACTGCGTTGACAAGCAGAGAATTGTAAATGCTCTTCCCGCCTTTAAGGCTCTTGCAGACGAGTACAAAAACAACTAAAATTAAAAAAACGGACACTCCTGTGTCCGTTTTTTGTTGCTTTTATAGATTAGTCCTTATCGAAAATTCTAAGTCCTGCCGTGTCGGAAACGGGAAGAGAGAATACGACCGCGTGTGCATCGGTATGAGGGCCCGCACCGTCCATTATCGCCTTCATAATTCCCTTTTTGTTTTCCTTTGTGGATACGATGTATATCATTTCCTTTTCGTCAGCAATAGAAAGACCGAAGAACTTGTTTGTGTATTGAGAGCCTGTGCCCTTTGCGTGAACAACAGTTCCGCCACCTGCACCAGCAGAGCGTGCCGCGTCCATTATCGTATCGGTGTGACCCTTGGCACAGATTACAACGATAAGCTCGGTTGTGCACTCGTTCATATTCTTCACCTCGTTTTCGATTTCGTCATCCTGATGGCCGTTTGCAAATGCCTCAAGGGTTTTTCTTCCGCCAATGCTTGAGAGTGGAATTGCAACGGAAATTCCCCTATTAGGCAAATCAATAGCCATTTCTCTTGTGAGAGCCTTAATAAGCTCCGCCTTTTTATTTTCTGTAACTATACAATAGTGAACACTCTTTGAGGATTTTTCAATTCCAAAAAGCGAAAGAGTTTTTTGCCTTGCTGTGCCCTGACAGGTGGTGCTGTACATAACAGGAATTTCCTTAGAGCTGAAAAAGCTTGTAAACTCATCGCTATCATTACGATTTGTGATAGTTATTAAAAGATACATTTTCTGCATAGCAATCCCCCCTTAATCAAAGTCAATAATCTCATTATCAACACGAGTGTCGTTGAGAGAAATAATTTGAATTTCATCGTTTTCATCGCTAAATTCGTACACAGGGGTGTCGATATTCATATCGATAATCTCCTCAAGCGAAGGAGTAGCGCTCTGTACCTTGGCAATTCTAAGCTTGTAAACAACACCGAGAATTTGAATAGCAATAAGAGGTGTCATAGCAACCATTGCGACAGTACCAAACGCATCTGTTGCGACATTTCCGCCAGAGGCTGTGCATACGCCTATTGCAAAGGGGAGTAGGAACGAAGAGGTCATAGCACCCGAGGCAACTCCACCCGAGTCAAAGGCGATAGATGTGAATATTTCGGGAACAAAGAAGGTTAGGACAA
>JAFTIV010000053.1 GCA_017456685.1 Clostridia bacterium
AACGTATTCAATGTTAGTAACGCAAAATGGCACGACGGTTCGAATGCTTTTGCCGGAAATTACCTTCTATGTAAGTTATACAACAGGTGTGGGAACTGCATCGTGGTAACAGCTTTATTGTAAAGCAAACAACACACTGTGATAAACAACTTTAAAAAGGAGTTGATATTATGAAAAAATTTTTATCACTATTATTAGCACTTCTTTTGTGCCTTAGCTTTATCGTATCGTGCGAGAAAGAGGAAGCGCCCTCGACGAGCGAACCTTCAAGTGCAAGCGATGTATCGTCAAGTAGTGAGCCCTCGTCAAGCGAGCCTTCTAATGAGGACTTAGGCTTATTAGATAGAAAAACAGAGGCTAAATATTATGGCGTAATAACTAAAGACAATTCCGACAATGCTACTGGTCCATCTAATGTGCATATGGTTTATGATGCACAAGAGCTACAGGAAAAGATAAGCTCTATTACAGGCAAAGCCTTTCAAGGTGATAACATAAGCGAGATATCATTTGAAAACAATTATGTGTTTATCTTAGAAGTATCTAATTATTATATGTGCAGGCCTCTTGGATTTAGAGACATCACAAAAACTGAGGATGGTTATCTTTTAATTATGGATGTGCTACGATATAATGACAGCTATTCTGTTAATTATACTACTGGAGAGGCAAGCTATGGTATGGTAACACCAGAGGGAGGCTTCCCTCTGCCAAAAGGGATTTGCTATGCTATAATTATTCCTAAAAGCGAATTTGAAGAACAGCCATCTGCGTACGATATTGAAATTCAAAAGGTTGTTTATGATGTGCTTATACCATAAACAAATCACGCACTCAATCGAGTGCGTGATTTGTTTTTATATTTCCTGTAGGAACAAGGCATCGTATGGCTTTATCTCGACCATTCCGGCAGAAAGGGTCCTTTCACCGAGAATATCGTAATATTCCTTGTCAAGAACGATATAGCCGTCCTTGCCCTCAATTTCAAGGGCGATAATTCCGTTTTGCTCGCCCGAGCGCTCGGTGAGCGAAATGTTTCTTGATGCGTCAAGAATAGGCTTTCTGTCAACGAGCTTGAGAAGAGCATCCTTGTCAGGTGCAGTACCAAGCAAAATTACAGTACCCTTGCCAACCCTGCGCTTAGCAATAGCGCACAAGCCCTCAAGGTCAAAGCCTGTATATGTAGCGAGGCATTCGCTATCTACACATTCGTAGGCATCACAGCCAAGAGCAACGCTAAATTCGCCACCCTGTGTCCATTTTGCCTTAAAATTATCTTGCTCAATCGGGACTTGATGAACTGTATGAACTCCGCAAAGCTCCTCAAGGCACGAATAAGGCGCGTGAGTGAACTTTCTTGCGTATTCGGTCATAATATCGCTAAGAGGGCCTACAATCCAAGTACCGCCATTCTTGACCCATTCAATGACTCTTTCCTTGAAGCCGTTTTCGTCAAGGGTTGTAAGCATAGGCGAGAGGATAACCTCGTACTCGTCAAGCACCCTGTCAGTCTCGATAACATCTAAATTATAATGACGGAACGCATCGTGGAAGGTGTCAATTAGCCTGTTTTTCATATTATCATCTACAATGCTTTCAACCATTGGAGCAAAGGTGAAATTTTTTGTTGCTGTGCTTGAATAGGTAAGAGCAATCTTCGCCTTCACCAAGGAGCCCTCTAAGAACTTAGCACACTTACTAATATCATCGCTTGCGCGCTTGATATAGGGCGCGACACTGCTTTCTCTGCCTGCGGTTGTATATACCGCACCGTGACCAAGCTCGTGACCCGTAGGATGCGAGCGGAAGTGCCAGTAAAGGTTCATTTCGCCACCCTTAACAATAGGAGCAATTGAGTTTATATAACAGCTCTTACCCTGACGGTAGCCATTATAAGCTGCCACAGAGCCATTCCAGCCTGGCTGAGTTTCGGTAACCCAGAAGGGACGGTCCTTTAATGTACGGCACATATCGTAGAATATAAACGACTGATACAAGTCCTTTTCGCTATCATAATGGTTATGCTGAACGACATCAAGCTTGCTATTCATAATAGAGTAGCTAAGCATATTTCCGGGGTTCATCATATCTGTACCGATAGGAGCACTTGAATATTTTCTAATTTCATCAGCCTGTTCCCAAGCATATGAGTTGATAAGACTGTTTTGGTATCTAAGCCACTCAACCTGTCTTGACGGGTTCTCCCACGCCTTATACGCAGGTGGCTCAATCTCGCTAAAATCACTATAATCAAGCGACCAGCGATACATTCCCCATTCCTTGTTTAGCTTTTCAATTGTCTTATACTTGTCCTTGAGCCATACTCTAAAGCCTTCAACGCATCTTTCGCAAAAGCAGCTATAATCGTATGGGTAAAGCTCGTTGTCAATCTGCCAGCCGATAACACCTGGGTGAGCACCAAGCGCCTTTGACATTTCACCCGCGATTTTGCGGTTTAGCTCTCTTATACCCTTGTGAGACTTGCAAAGGTGAGCACGAGAATAAACAGGGGTTCTTGTTTTTTGAATGCCCTCGAATTTAACTCTTAGTGAATCTGGGTATTTCTTGAACACCCAACGGGGCGGAGTACAGGATGGAGTGCACAAAACGGTGTAAATTCCGTTTTCATACATTGTATCAAGCATATACTTGAAAAGGCTAAAATCATACACACCCTCGGTCTTTTCCATAGAGCTCCAAGCGAATTCGCCTACACGCACGCAGTTAAGACCAAGGCTCTTAAGCCTCTTAACATCCTTTAAAATTTCCTCCTTATCCCAAAGCTCGGGATAATAAGCAGCGCCAAAATAAAACATAAGTATTTCTCCTTAATTTATAGTGTTCGAATTAGAATGGCAAACCCTTTCGACCTCGGCTCGCAAAAGCGCGTGCTCGTCAAGTGAAAGCGTTTTATCGACACAGAGTAGCTCTCTTGCACTCTCAAAGGCTGTGTGCAAAAGCTCTGTATCACTGCACGACTTGGCTATATTGAAGCTAACCTCACCCGACTGACGAATGGACGGCGAGGTAGAGAAGAAGTCACCAGGACCGCGCATCTTAAGGTCGCGCTCGGCAATTGTGTAGCCGTCGTAGGTTGTATGCATTATATCAAGCCTTTCACGGCTCTTAGCACTCGTAGAGCTTGAGACGAGAATACAATACGATTGCGCGCTTCCTCGTCCAACGCGCCCTCTCAGCTGATGAAGCTGAGAAAGACCAAATCTCTCCGCGTTTTCAACTATCATAAGCGTAGCATTTGGCACATTAACTCCAACCTCAATAACCGTTGTCGAAACAAGAATGTCAATCTTGCCGTTTGCAAACTCCATCATAACCGCATCCTTCTCCTTGGCCTTCATTTTGCCGTGCAAGAATTCTACCCTCAAATCTGGGAAGGTGGTCTTTAGCTCCTCGGCATAGTTTACAGCCGATTTAAGCGGGGGAGTGTCTTTAAAATCAATAATAAACGGATTAAAGTCGGCACTATCTAAACTGTCCTCCTTTTTCTCCTCAACGCTTGGACAAACTATATATACTTGATTTTTATTTTCAACCTGCTTTCGTATGAAGCCGTTGAGCCTTGCACGATAGCTCTCGTCAACAACAAAGGTATTAACGCGCTTTCTGCCCACGGGCATCTCGTCAATTAGCGAAATATCAAGGTCACCGTAAATCATAAGCGATAGGGTTCTTGGAATAGGAGTAGCACTCATAACAAGCACATGTGCGCTCTTGCTCTTTTCTGCAAGCCGTGCCCTTTGCATAACGCCGAAGCGGTGCTGCTCATCTGTTATAACAAGTCCAAGCTTAGAAAATTCAACGCTTTCCTGAATTAGCGCATGAGTTCCTATTATGAACTGTGTTTCTCCGCGCTTTAGCCTACCCAGTATCTCTCTTTTCGCCTTTGCAGGGGTAGAGCCAGTAAGAAGCTCACAGCTTATTCCAACCCTTTCAAATAGCGGACAGAGGTCCTCGTAGTGCTGAAATGCCAAAATCTCAGTCGGCACCATAAGCGCACATTGATAACCACCCTTGCACGCGATATAAGCGCCAGCCGCCGCACAAATTGTCTTACCGCTTCCAACATCTCCAACAATAATTCTGTTCATCGGCTTTAGATGGAAGGATTGAGCGACATACCTGTCATTTGTAGGCTCGAAAACCGCCTTTTTCATACACAGGTCCGCCTCAATCT
>JAFTIV010000054.1 GCA_017456685.1 Clostridia bacterium
AATGCTTGCGCTGTGCCAATTTCTTGAGCAATAGCTTTTTCAATTTGCTTTGCAGTGCGAAGCTCAGAAGGCTTTTTGTATTCAATAGCAGCAATAACCAAAGGTTTCTTTACGATGAGCGCGTCCGGTTTCTTGCTTTCGAACTCTTCGTAATCACGATCAGGAATAATTTTGGCTCCCTTTAAAGCTTTAAGGGTGGTAGCACCTATATTGTAAAAGTTCCAATCTCCCATTTTCTCGGGAGCTTCTACCAAATTGCGTTGAATCAATTCCTCACTCATTGACGATTGCTCCTTTCGATAAATTTGATGTCGCGGATAAATAATTATCTATATCAGATTTCTTTATTCTCCAACTTTTACCCACCTTTGATGCGGCAAGTGTTTTAGAATTAATAAGTCTACGAACAGTTTTTTCACAAACTTGCAAATATTCAGCAGCTTGTAAGACCGTAAATAGCTCCTCTGTCATAAAATCCTCCTAAAACAATGATATACAGAATAATTATATCACAATTATTTTGGAATGTAAAGACCTTTTGAGGAACTTTTGTTATTTATATGTACTTTTAAGGACTTTGTTGGACTTATGCGGACAATCTACCTTGGTGATAGGTCTATTTCGTATGACAAACAGATAGGGCGTAGCAAATTCACTACGCCTGTTAAGATTTTAAACTATGTTTTGGCTTTTTACTTTTTGAAAAAGAGCGTGAACTTAACGACATCATTTTTTCTTGACAAGCACTGCATTTGTGTCCACAAATACAAAAATACGGCATACCTCTTTCGAGATATACCGTATTCTTGCAAAACAGTCCTTTAGGGTACGACCCTAAAGAGCCGTTATTTTTTGGTGGAAACAACTGGACTCGAACCAGTGACCCCTTGCATGTCAAGCAAGTACTCTAACCAACTGAGCTATGCTTCCGTACCGTACGGCATATATTATATATTATATTTTTTCAATTGTCAATCTGTTTTTTTATTTTTTTGCATTTTTTAAGCAACATTTTCACCCTGTGTGTATAATATTACTGTACTACAAAAAGTTTTTTATGGAAATTGTTACCACAATGTTAAAATTACGAAAATTTAGTTGAAAACAGTATATTTATGTGTTATAATTATTAAAATAATTGCCATTCGTCAATTACGACTACTTTGTCTTAACGAAAGGAGATGCTGATGGATAACAACGAAAAAAATACTCAAAAAAATCCGTTAAACGTAAAAAAAGTTATTCTCTTTGTTATTTACGGAATTGTTGCGCTTTGCCTTTTTTTCACAGTCCTTTCTTTTAACGACCTGCCAAGCATATTCGAGCAGCTTAAAACGGTTGACCTGAAATACGTTTTGCTTGCTATGCTTTTTCTGCTTATTTATATGGCATCGTATCCCTTATCGTTATGCCTGCTGACAAAGGCAAAAAAATCAAAGATACCGTTTGCTCTCACATATTCTATTGCAATGACCGAGCATTTCTTTAACGGAATTACTCCCCTTGCTACAGGCGGTCAGCCCTTTCAGGCTCACTCCTATGCAAGAGCAAAGATAAAGATTTCCGAATCAACAGGCTTGCTCCTCACCAATCTCATAATCTATATGCTCGTTACTACGGGCTATTCACTGCTCGGCATATTCTATTTTGGAAAATTCACACGCCACGTCGATCCCGTTTGGGTGCCTATCATAATCGTCGGCTACGTTCTCAACTTTGCGGTTCTTGTGGTTATGTTTTCTCTCGGAACGAGCAAGAGACTGCGCGGCTTGCTTGTTAAATTCATATACTTCCTTTGCAAATTCAGAATTTTCAAGTGGCTTAAGCCGAAGGCAGAGGACGTTAAGGAATATTTTGAGCAGGTTCAGGCGGCATTTTCCGACCTCGCAAAGAAAAAAGGCTATTTTTTACTTGCGCTTCTCACTAAAATATTCTCATTCGCTTTCTTCTACGGCTCAACCTTCTTTATCCTTCACGCGCTTGGAATAAAGGTTGCTCCCTCGCAGTTCTTTATGGTGCTTTGCGCAACCTCGTTTGCGATAACCGCGGTTGGATTTATTCCCACACCGGGTGCATCGGGCGGTGTTGAGGGCTCGGCAAGCCAGGTATTTAAGTCTGTGATAATATTTATTGTCGGTGAATCGATAATAGCTACAGTTGCTCCCATGGCAACAGGCGTTATGCTTATCTGGAGACTTTTAAGCTACTATTTCGTTATGGCTATATCCCTTATCTTTGTCGTATTCAATGAAATTTGTTTCTCAATAAAAGAAAAGAACGAAAGAAAAAGGCAGTTGCAAGAAGAAAATCAATAATTATGAGACTTTCTTCAAACATTATCAGATTTTACACTACGTACGGAATTCACAAAACAATTGACCTTTTTGCAAAGGTTGGTATAACCGCTATTGATTTCAATAACGATATCAAGGAGTTTCATAACGGAACCTACGACGAGAGCTACTTTAAGGACCTCAAATCGTATGCTAACGAAAGAGGCGTTATTTTCGGGCAAACGCACGCCCCCTTCGCTTCCTCATATGCAGACGAAAGCTTAACCGAGCAAAGGTTTTCTGAAATTGTTGCTTCTATGAGCTATTCGGCTTGTCTTGATGCTCCTTACATAGTAGTTCATCCCTGCCAGCACTTCGTTTATTCCAAAGCAAATAACGATGCTATTATAAGAGGACAGAGTAAAATGCGAGTTTTG
>JAFTIV010000055.1 GCA_017456685.1 Clostridia bacterium
ATTCATAGTGGTTACCACATCGTTGGCGCTTTTTTATATTAAACAAATACGCATTGTTATCAATTAGAGCAACACCATTTTCTATATTGCACTGGTTAATTAATTTTAAAATATCCTCATTCCTCATATTGTTTACCTTGCAAAAATTCATAATATATGGTTAGAGGCGACCAAATAGTCGCCCCTGTGACACCCGCAACGGGAATCGAACCCATAACTAACCCTTAGGAGGGGTTTATTATATCCATTTAACTATGCAGGCATGCTATTTAATTGTGATTTTTGCTTGGGTGTACAAAGGGTGTACAAAACTGTGTTTCGCACCCCTTGACACCAAATTTTGTGTAATGTTTAAGTCTATCCTCATAAGGTTTCAGTCTATCTTATGGGATAGACCTACTACTTAGGAGGGGTTTATTATATCCATTTAACTATGGAGGCGTAGTGCGAGCTGGCTCGCACGAATATTAGTAATATCTAAGCTTAGGACCATCCTTTGGGAAAAGCTTTGTTTCGTGGACGATAGGTGTATATTGCTTTCCTGCGACAACAAAATGCTCAAGGAAATGAACACCCATGGAAGGGAATATGCTCGCAAACAAGCCTGTTGTGCCGAGGTCCTCCTCAGAAGGAACAGGAATTCCATTAGGATGATTATGAGCAAGAATAAGCGAGGACGCCTTGTTTAAGAAAACAACCTCAGCGATTTTTCTCATATCAATTAGTGATGAATTGACACTACCCTCAAAAATCTTTTCACATTTTATAAGCTTCCACTTGTTGTCAAGAAGCATTAAATAAACAACCTCGTTTGTTTCGCCAATGAACCTTTTGACAAAATACTCGCCTATTTTATCCGCGTGGTCAAAAATAAGTGATTCGTCAACCTCTTCGTCGGTCATATAAGCCCTTGCAAGCTGTGGAATAAGCTTTATTAAGGTAGCCGAGTTTTCTTTTATGCCCTTTACCTTGACAAGCTCCGAAAAATCAGCATCGAGCACGCCCTTAAGAGAACCAAATCTCTCAATTAGCGCGTGAGCGATTTCGTTAGTATCTTGTCTTGGAATAGAATAAAAGAGAAGCAATTCTAAAATATTATGAGCCTCAAAATTATCGAGTCCAGATGAGAGAAATCTATTTTTTAATCTTTCTCTGTGCCCCTCGTGCGGTAACTTTTCCTTCATTTTTTCACAACATCTTCCTTATTTGTTTTAGCTACAATATAATGCGGTCTTTTTTTAGTTTCAATGTACATTTTAGAAATATATTGTCCAATAATTCCAATGCAAAACAGTTGGATTCCGCCAATAAACAAAATGATACAAACCAAAGAAGGCCAACCCTGAACAGGGTCGTTAAAGATTAGTGCTCTTACAAACACAAAAATCAGCATAATGAGCGCCACAAAGGTGAAAAAGAAGCCTGAAACAGAGGCAAGCTTAAGCGGAGTAGAGGAAAAGTTAGTTATTCCATCAAGAGAATACTTAAATAGCCTCCAAAAGCTCCATTTTGACTCACCAGCAACTCGTTCAACATTTTCGTAAGAAAGCCAATAGGTCTTAAAGCCGACCCAACCGAAAATTCCCTTTGAAAAGCGATTGCTTTCGCACATATTTACAATTGCCTCAACCATATCGCGCTTCATAAGTCTAAAATCTCTTGCTCCGTCAACGATATTAGCATCGGAAATCTTATTCATTATCTTATAGAACATTTTTGCAAAAAACGAGCGTATTTTTGGCTCGCCCTTGCGAGTTTTGCGTCGAGTGGCAACACTATCATATTCGCCCTCATTAAGTATTTTAACCATTTCAGGTAAAAGAGAGGGGGGGTCCTGCATATCAGCATCCATAACAGCGGTGTAATCGCCTGTAGCATTGCAAAAGCCCGCATACATAGCCGCTTCCTTGCCAAAGTTTCTTGAAAAGGCAATGTACTTAACCCTTTCGTCATTTTTGGCGAACTCCTGAAGCAGAGAAAGAGTGCCGTCCTTGGAGCCATCATCAATGAAAAGCATCTCAAATTCGTAGTCGCTCATTTCGCCAGAAACTCTCTTAACCTCTTCGTAAAACAAGGGAAGAGCCTTTTCTTCGTTGTAGCAGGGAACAATGAGAGAAATTTTCATAAAACCGCTCCTTTCAACGCATTTGTATAATTTTAACATATTATAAGCGATTTGTCAATGAAAAAAGAATATAAAATTTCGCTTATGCGCTTTTGTACCTAAATTTTGCTCGACAAGGGTGCTTTTTGTGATATTATACAAATATACACGAATAAAACTATTGACTATTGTGCGATTTTGTGTTAAAATATGTTATGGAAAATTTTCAGGAGGTAAAGTAAATTGAAAAAATTACTTGCACTTATCCTTGCATTGCTAATGATCGCATCAGTCTTGGCGTCCTGTAACGGAGAGGAAGCATCCTCATCTACCTCGTCAAGCACCAGCAGTAGCACGCAGGATCCAACAAGCTCTTCTACAGGAGATTCTTCCTCAACAGAAGACAATAATCCAACAACTCCAACAACAAGCATTCCAAAGATTGATTATGCGGTTAATGTAAACCAAAGCTTTAACCCAAATACCTTTGATTTAAGCTCGTTTGGAAATACCGACTTAGCAGCATCCTACCCGAATGCAATAGGCGATGATGTAACTGATGGTGTATTGATTAAGCAACCAGGCGTATATCGTATCTACGGCTCGTCAACAAAGGACGGAATTGAAGTAGATATTGATAGAGTAGATAAGTCAGCTCCACTTCAAGAGGTTGTTCTTATTCTTGATGGCGCCCAAATTCAAAATACTGAGGACTCATCCATTCCACCCATTTATTCAAAGGGCTGTAATCTTAGAATAATCCTTCTCAAGGACAAGAGAAACATTATTTACGATAACAGAATTGTAAATGAGCAAACAAGTAGCGAAAAGGGCTCAATTTATGTAAAGACTGGAAACCTTACCATCGAGGGCGAGGGCGAGCTTAAGATTGATACAAAGTATAAAAATGCAATCTACTGTACAAAGTCTATTACAATAAATGGTGGTATTTTCAATCTTACTGCTAACTATAATGGCATTTATGCCGCAGGCGATAAAAGAGCAATGGATACCGACCTTTCAAGCCTTGGTGGCTTGACAATCAATTCAGGAAGCTTCACAATCACAGCCACTCGCTCTGCTCTTAAGGCTGGAGATTACGACCTTGAAAGCACTCCTGTTACCGACATTAAGGGCAAAATCACCTTGAATGGCGGTAAATTCCAGATTGTTTCAACCAAAAACGCAATTGATTGCTATGGCGAAATCCTCATAAATGGCGGCGGATACGACATCGTTTCAAGCGCTGATGGTATAAACGCAACCGATAAGGTAACATTTGCAGGGGATGATAATACAGTTGTGATTATCAACTCGGGGGATAGCGCAATTAAATGTGATGCACTTATAGATATCGGTGGCAAAACAAATATTAAAATCAACTCACAAAGCGATGGAATAGCTGCTTATGATATTAAGGTTAATACAAGCGGAGTTATCTACATCGTGTCTGATTCTGGCTTCAAGGAGGATGAGGACGAGGGCGAATTCGTTCGTGGTGAGGACAAAAAGTATTATAAGGTTGACAGGGCAGAGTTCACAGGCGAAACCTTCTATTCACCTAAGAATAGCTCCAAGGGCATTGATGCCATCAATACAGTAGTTATTTCGAGTGGCACAATAGCAATTGAGTCTATCGAATCTGCAATTAGTGCAGGAGATAAGAAGCCTAAGGAAGGCGAGGAAAAGAAAGAGGATACAACGGTAAACACCATCACCATAACAGGTGGTATGCTTGCGTTGGATTCTAAAGAAAGCGCAGTTAAGGCAAGCACAGATACCAAAACCGAAGATAGTGCAATTATCAACATATCAGGCGCAACCACCGAGCTTGCGATTTACAGGTCCGACAAGGGCTTGAACGCCGACAAGGTGACAGTTGCTGATGCTAAGGTTATTGTTGTTTCAATCGCTGATGCAATTGATGCTATCAATGTTACTGTATCAAGCGGAACAGTTTATTTGTTCGATAAGGTTGATGTGGATAAAAAGGAAACAAGCACAACTGGTACATTTACTGTAAATGGCGGAACAGTTATTTGTCTCTCAACAACAAAGGAGCCTAAGGCGCCAACAAGCACTGGTAAGATTATCGCAGGCACAATTCAAAATTCTGCCGATTATGTATATGGCAATTGCATAAATGTTAAGGGCGGAACACTTGATATAACCCTTATGATTCCTAAGAGCTATGCAAATAAGCTTTCTGTAGTTGTTGTATCGGCTGATATTGTTGCAGGTGATTATGTTGTTTCCGCTGGAACCTACGACGGAACAAATAGCTTCTTTGAGTACAAAAATGGTACATTTACCGCTAAGTCATCTCAAACAATTACAGTTCAGTAATAAAATCAAAAATGCTTACGAGCAATCGTAAGCATTTTTTGTATTTTAGTTAAGCTAAGGTGTCCTTTTCTATAACACACAAGATTATTGCGTAATACATAGTAGGATATAGGTTGAAAAAGTGATTATCAAGAAGACTTGTTAAAAGCAATGTAAGCACTGATATTCCAAGGAATATAACGGACATTTGCGATTTCCTTTTCCAAAATAGCTTAATCGTTTGATAGCGATGGAATATATAAGCTCCAAGACCGACGATGCCACAGGTGGCAACAAGCTCAATAATTGTGTTGTGGTATCGGTTAGGCTCAATTCCGTGACCGAAGAAATCCTCAGCACAGCTTCCAAAGCCACCACCAAATATAGGGTGAGATAAAAAGTTTTCAAATCCGTGCTTGAAAAGCCCAAGACGGCCATTGTCGCTAAAGCCTTGATTTAAATAGCTTGAAAGGACAGTGGATATTTTATCCCACATGATAATAATTCCAACCAAGCCAACAAACGCTAAGCAAGCGGTGATTATGCGATTTGACTTGACATTTTCTCCCTTTATGCAAATTATGATAACACATATAACTGAAATTATTGTCGCAAAAAGAAGAGAAGCGCGACTTAGAGTAAAGACTATTGCTATATATGTTAAAAGAGCAGTTGCATAGAAAATATAGCCGTGCTTTTTTCTTGAAGCATAATAGAAATGAACGGGTAAAAGCATTGCAAGCATACCACCGATATTGTTCCAAGAGCCCCAGCCAACAATTAGCGATTCCTTTATTATTTGCCCATCTACAAGCATTGCATCTCTTGCGAGAAGAACAATCATTTGTGCAACCAAAATAATAGATGCAACATAAAGGACATATATTAAATACTCCAAGCTGTCCTTTCTTGCACTTAGACCCGTATAGAATAGGGCATAAACAAAGGCGAGAAAAAATACAAGAAGTAACGCAAAGGTAATGTTTATAGCCTGATAGCCTTTGAAATTAAAGAAGCCGTTTAACAGGAAAGAGCCCGACAAGGCAATAATTCCCCAAAAAAGAAGCGATTTTGGAAGAGCCTTTATGAGCGAAAGCTTCTTATTTATTATAAAGTGAGCTATCGTAAATCCAAAAAAGAGGCATAAGCATAGTATAACAAGAATCAAAAACGATACCGAGCCGAGTGCTCCGCTAAGATATGTTTTATATGAAATGCTGAAAATTGTATAGCATATTGATGGGATTATCGCCCTTATATCCTTGCATAAGGCTAAGGACATAGCTATGCATATCAATATCACAGACACTGCCACATATTCAAGTGAAAGCGTGTGACCTATAAATACCACTAAGGCGAGACCAGG
>JAFTIV010000056.1 GCA_017456685.1 Clostridia bacterium
AATGCCTGAGCGCCTGCCCACTCGTTTTTCATAATTCCAAGGAAGTTTACCATTTGGTTACAAAGGGTTGAAAGGTGAGATGCAGGAGCAGAGGTAATCTTTCCTGTTACACCGCCAAGTCCCTCTTGAATAAGCTGTTTAAGCGACCAGCCTGCACAGTAGCCTGTGAGCATTGAAAGGTCGTGAATATGAATATCTGCGTTTCTGTGCGCGTTTGCGATTTCGCTATCGTAAACCTCGCTGAGCCAGTAGTTAGCGGTGATTGCACCAGAGTTTGAAAGAATAAGTCCACCAACTGAGTAGGTAACGGTTGAGTTCTCCTTTACTCTCCAGTCGTTTATCTTAAGATAGTTATCAACTATCTCCTTATAGTCAAGAACTGTGTTGTTGATGTTACGAATCTTCTCGCGTTGCTTACGATAAAGAATGTAAGCCTTTGCTATATCATCGTAGCCTGCCTTGATAAGCACACTCTCAACGCTGTCCTGAATTTTTTCAACTGAAATTCTGTCGTTTTCGATTTTGCTCTCGAAATCTGCAGTTACCTTGAGTGCCAAGAAATCAATAACATCTTGATTGTACTGCTTCTCGCAAGCATCGAATGCCATCTTGATTGCGTTTGCAATCTTTGCAATGTTAAAATTAGCAATTTTACCATCACGCTTAATTACGTCGTACATAGCTTTTCTCCTTTTTTTCTTCTTTTTATTTTTTAATAATTATTAGCATTTCACCGTCTAAAAACCGCCTTTTCGCAAAAATTTACGCAAAAATTTTGACTTTTTGCGTAAAAATAGATACTCCTAATTTCGGGGTATCATTGTGTCGAAAGCTGTTGCTTTTTGTTTCTTTTTTCGGTGGTGCTCTCATTATAGCACAACTAATTGTCCTTGTCAATAGAAAAAACACAATATCTTGTGCTTTTTTTAAAAAAGTTGCACAAGATATTGTGTTAGACTCCTCTTATTTGAACCGATGGAACATAGGCTGAAACCGCTTCTCTAAAGGCTTCAAGGGTGTTTTTTTCGTGTGCCGAGCACCCCTCTGCTATTAGCGCTCCGCTATCCACAAAGCCCTGTAAAAAATACCTTTTTGCGCCTTTTATCCACTCGCCGATTTTGACAATGTCCTCAAGGGTATGATATTCCTTAACTATAGTCGTTCTAAGCTCGTAATCTATGCCCGAGCTCTTAAGGATTTCAACGCTTTTTTCAAAGGGTGTAATATCAAGGTCCTTAATGCCCGTGGTGAGCGCATATTTCTCCTTTGAGTTCTTTATGTCCATTGCAACATAGTCAACAAGACCGCGCTCTATTGCTTCCCTTAGCCTATCGGGGTACGCACCATTTGTGTCGAGCTTTACAAGAAGCCCTATCTCCTTAATTTTCTCCATAAGGCTGAAAATGTCAGGCTGTAAAAGTTGCTCTCCACCTGTTATACATACTCCATCAAGCACTCTTTTTCTCTTTTCGAGATAGGAAAGCACCTCGTTTATGTCAACGAATTCGCCCGCCTCGGTAACGAGCGAGGCATTATGGCAAAACGGACAACGCAGATTGCACCCGTAGGTGAATATTGTGCAGGCGATTTTCCCAGGGAAATCGAGCATTGTCATTTTTTGAAATCCGCCTATTTTCATAAAGCTCTTCCTTTCTTATTATTATCTATATATAGGTACGCAAAGGGCGCACAAGGCGCCCTTTTTGCTTTATCTCTTTTCTATTATTAAGGAATCGAGGTATTCCTGATACTTAACAAATCCTACCTCGCCCGCATCAACCTTTACATCCTTGCGGTTGTCCTCAAGATGCTCGGCAAAAATGTCAAGTGCCTCGCACGCCTCGGCTGAAAGCATATCAACAGCGGCTGCCAAAATCTCCTGTGATGGTGGAAGCTTAGGTCCCTCGTCCTCTTCCTCATCTTCCTCATCGTCATTCTTAGAGGATGACGAGCTTGCCATAAGAATTACGCTTGTAGCTCTTAGCTCCTGCTCAACAGCGCCATCGCCCTCCTCGGGAGTCTCGGGCTCTTGTGGAAGCTTATCGGGGTAAAGGGCATAATACGAGTCGTTAAATCTCTTCATCGCCTCGTCAGCCTTGAACTTACGAATGTAGTCGTCAACAATCTCCTCGTTCTCGAGCATCTCTGTCATCTCGAGCATTGCTCTTTCAAGAAGTGGAACGATTTTACTATCGTCATCAAGCTCGTAGCAGGCGGAGTTCATTGCTGTTACAATGTCCTCAAGCATTATCTCAAGCTCAATTCCCTCAAGCTCTGCATAGAGTGAATATACATCGTAAAATGGGTTTACAAAGTCGTCATCCTTAAGCTTATCGGGCTTAAGCGCACCTGTAAGATATGTGAAATCATATGGCTTCATAGAGCCTGTGTAGGAGCGGACAAAGTCGTAGCCCTGATAGCCAACATATGAGTCGTACTCTACGCTTGCCTCCCAGAGATAAACAACCTTTTGCCAGTCATAGGTCTTTTCATCGTCGATATAGAGGGACTCGTCAGGCTCTGTTATGCAAATCTCAAGGTCGATTTTGAACTCGCCAACAAAGCGTCTTTCGTCCACGGGCTTTTCGTAATCGTCAATGTGATATTCCTTTGTCTCAATCTCACGACAAAGATAGAAGGTGTTTTCTGCATCCTCGTAGCAATAAATATAAGTTTCCTCATCAAGCGAAAGCTTGTAGATTGCAACCTCTTCGGGAGCTTCCTCGCTCTCGGTGTCCTCTGTGCTCTCGCCCTCGCTCTCGCCCTCGCTTGAGCTCTCCTCGGCAGGTACGGCACCCTCATCAAGAACATATCTTCTTCCCTTGTCCTTAATGTAATCGACCATTCTCTCGTATCTGCTCTCGTTCATATCAGCGATAACGAGCGTGATTATAACGCCTGCAATTGCCGCAACGACAAGCGCGATTGCCACAATGATGATTATCTTCTTAAGAAGCGCCTTGTTAAGTGGCTTCTTTTCCTTTACCTTCTCGTGATAGGTTTCGCCACAATGAAGACAAAAGTCCTAGTCCTCGTCAAGAGGCTTGCCACCATTTGGGCATTTTCTTATAATCGGCTTTGGAGCCTTTTCCGTGTTTGCCACAATACTCTCCGTAAAAATAAAATTTAACTATCATTTTTATTTTAACATATTTATTTATAATTGTCAACAAAAAAGCGCTCGAGTCCTGAGCGCTTTTTGTTTTATTGATTTTTACTGCTGTCTTACTGGTTCTTAAACTGAGAGAGGTACAAGCCTGCGTACTCGCCGTTTTGGCTAAGAAGCTCCTCGTGTGTGCCAAGCTCAATTATTTGTCCGTCGTCAACAACCGCGATTTGATTTGCGTTCTTGACAGTCGAAAGGCGGTGCGCAACGACGATTGTTGTTCTGCCCCTGCAAAGCTCGTCAAGCGATTTTTGAATGAGGATTTCGGTTGCGTTGTCAAGCGCGCTTGTCGCCTCGTCAAGAATTAAAATGGGTGGGTTCTTAAGGAACACGCGGGCAATCGAAAGGCGTTGCTTTTGTCCGCCAGAGAGCTTAACTCCGCGCTCACCGATAATCGTATCGTAGCCCTTTTCAAGGGTCATTACATAGTCGTGAATGTTTGCGCGCTTTGCAGCCTCGATAACCTCGTCCTCGCTCGCATCGGGGCGACCATAAAGAATATTGTCCCTTATGCTTGAATTGAAAAGATAGACATCCTGCTGAACGATACCGATGTTTTTGCGAAGGCTATGCCTTGTTATTTCGCGAATTTCCCTGCCGTCAATAAAAATTTTTCCGCTTTCAATTCCGTAAAAATGCGGGATTAGGTGACAAATTGTCGTTTTTCCACCGCCACTTGGACCGACAAGCGCGTAAATTTGACCCGCCTTAATATCAAGGCTGAGGTTCTTTAGAACATTCTTGTCCTCGCCATAGCCGTAGGAAACATTCTCAAAGCGAATATCTCCGCGCACATTTTCAATGTCGGTAGCACCCTCAGCATCCCTCTCGGGCTCGGTGTCCATAATTTCAAGGAAGCGCTTGAAGCCCGTCGCTCCGTTTTGGTACTGCTCCATAAAGCCGATAAGCGTATTAACAGGGCCGATAAAGAGGTTTACCGACACGATAAACGCAGTATAGTCACCAAGCAGAATTTGACCATTATAGAGGAAAATTCCGCCCGCGATAAGCACGATTACATTAAAAACATCTGTTACAAAGGTGGTTGAGGAATGGAAAATTCCCATCGACCTGTACGCGCTTCTTCTGCATTTTACAAAGCGAGAGTTTCCAACCTCGAACTTGTCGCTCTCGGTCTTAGCATTTGTGTAAGCCTTAGTTACGCGAATACCTGTGATGCTACTCTCAATTGATGCGTTTATCTCGCCAGTCGCCTTTCGGGTTTCGGTAAATGCCTCCTTCATTTTCTTGCGCAGAGCGCGTGAAATGATGATAAGGAATGGCACGCACGCGAAAATAATGAGAGTTAGCCAAATGTTTATCGTTGAAAGATAGGTAAAGGACAGAATGATAGAAATTGACGATATGAGAAGATTTTCGGGGCCGTGGTGTGCAAGCTCACTAATCTCCCATAGGTCGTTTGTCATTCTTGTCATTATTTTTCCTGTTTCGTTGTCGTCGTAGAATTTATAGGGCAATTTTTGAAGGTGATTGAACATATCACTTCTCATCTGTGCCTGCATCTTAACGCCGATTGTGTGTCCCTCGTACTGAATGAAGTAATTAAGTAGCATTCTCACAAGGTACAAGCCCAAAAGGACAAGTCCAAAAATCACAATGAGCTTGAATTTTTCATTAGGTATAAAGTCGTTTAGCATATAGCGAGTAATTATAGGGTAAAAAATCGCTATTATCGCAACGAGCAATGACGCAAGCATATCAAACGCGAACATCACCTTATGTGGCTTATAATAAGCCAAAAATCTTTTAAGCATTTTTCTCCTTTGCCCCTTGGGCTTTAAGTAAATTTATTTCTTGCTTTCGTAGGTCATAAGAACGCATTTTTCCTTAAGCTCAAGCATTCCTGCGAGCCTAAAGGAGCGAAGCGCCTTTTCTGTTTTTAGTCCGTGGAAGAGGACATCTCCCTCGTTTTCGTTGTTGTAGGTAGGGGCAACGACGACATTTACCTTGTCGATAACGCCCGCCTCAAGAAACGCGGTGTTTGTTACGGGTCCGCCCTCTAAGAGGATTTTTTCGATGCCGAAAAGCGATTTTAGCTTCTCGCAAAGCATAGGAATGTCAATCTTGTCCTCTCCGCAGAAGATGTAGGAAATGCCTCTTGAGCGAAGGAATG
>JAFTIV010000057.1 GCA_017456685.1 Clostridia bacterium
TAAATAGCGCCAAAATTCCGCAGTATATGTTAGGCAAGCCAGCGGGACGCACGGTATCATATGAGCCTATAAAAAGCTTTGCAATCAGGTCAAGAAAATCAAATCTCAAATCAAAGCTTGGCTTGTCTATTCCACCATCTGTTTTTCCAAAGGAAATAGAATAATAAGCGCAAAGGATAACCATAGCAACCATAAGAAGCGCAACAATAGAGCAAATAGCAATCCTTGCAAGACTTCTTAAAAGATGATATTTTTCCTTTGAATTATTTATATCGCTTGTCTTGTGTGCACAAATAAAGCATACAAAATAAATAAAGGTATAAATGCAAGCCATAAAGCCGATATAATAGTTCGACCAAATTATAAGCGCAAGCATTATGGTAAATAGCTTGAAGCGACCATCAGTCACAAGCCTCTCTATGCCAAGAGTAAGCAAGGGAAGCCACATAAGAGCATCCATCCACATCGTGTTTGTTTGATATGCCATAGCATACGCGCAAAGGGCATACATTGTGGAGAACATAACATAAGAGAATATGTTTCTTTTCTTGCCCGTTTGGTCAAGGTATATTGAAAATGTAAGACCGCTAATGCCACACTTCAAAAGAAGCATAACAGTTACCGCCTCAACCATAAGCGACGATGGAAAAAGCACTAAGATAAGAGATAGCGGAGAAGCAATATAATAGGTGTAGAAGCCTAAAAATTCACCGCCAAGCGTTCTTTCCCATGTGTAAATGAGCGAGCCGTTTCCTGTGAGAATATCTCTTAATTGCTCAAAATAGTAGATGTATTGAGCATTCATATCAAGAGTTAGTATCGAGCGCTCACCAAAAGGGAAGATGGATAGTAGCGCATATACCACAAGCATTACGCCAATAGGCGCAAGAAACGAAGGATATAAATATTTCTTAGCCTTTAAAAAAGCCCAAATCCTTCGCAAAAAGGCAGGAGCCCTTAGCCTGCGAGAGGGAGTTAATAATTTATCCATTGATGTCGCCCCCGGATATAATCTTCTTAATCATTTTTTCAACCTTTATTCTTTCAAGAGTAAGAGTGCGCCCACAGCCCGTGCATTCAAGCTTGATGTCAGCACCTGTTCTTAAAACCTTGAAGCTCTTAGCCCCGCAGGGATGCTCCTTCCTTGTTTCAAGAATATCTCCAATTTTAATAATAGGAATTGTAGCCATAAAAACTCCTTAATAAAGTCTATACACAATTATTCTATCATAACTAAGCGAAAAAATCAACACTATATAAATATATTTTTATTGCGCAAAAATATATAATAATTTATTTGACACGCGTGAGAAAATGTGATATAATATATGCTGAATATTTTTTGATAAGGCTAAACGGGAGGTAAGAATGGTTATTTTGGGAATAGACCCAGGACTTGCAATAGTCGGCTGGGGCGTGCTTGAATGTGTTCAAGGCAGATTTCGCGTAATGGGCTACGGCTCAATCCAAACTAAGGCAGGCTTGCCCGTCGAGGAGCGAATAAAGCAAATTTATGAGTCAATGAATATAATTATCGACAAATATAAGCCCGAGGTTATGGCGATTGAGGAGCTTTTTTGGAACACAAACCAAAAGACAGGCATTAGTGTCGCTGAGGCAAGAGGGGTGATACTTCTTGCGGCTCATATGAAGGGGCTTACGATAAACGAATATACACCGCTACAGGTAAAGCAGGCGGTTGTTGGATATGGTAGGGCGGAGAAGAAACAGGTAATTACAATGGTAACCTCTATATTGAAGCTTCCAAAGCCACCTAAGCCCGACGATACTGCCGATGCCTTAGCAATCGCAATCTGCCAAGGACACGCGGGAGCGAGTCCGTTGAGCAAATACTATAAAATGTGAGGATTTAAAATGTATATAGCAAATAGCTGGAAGGATTATGAGCTTCTTGATACCTCGGATGGAGAAAGACTTGAAAGATGGGGAAAATACATACTCATTCGTCCCGACCCACAGGTGATTTGGAAGGGCAAGCGCGAGCACAAGCTTTGGAAAAGCGCTCACGGAATATACCGTCGCTCAAGCTCTGGCGGTGGCGCTTGGATAAAGAATGATGTTCCCGAAAAATGGACAATAAATTATAAGGACCTTACCTTTGCTCTAAAGCCAATGGGCTTTAAGCACACAGGACTTTTTCCTGAGCAGGCAGCAAACTGGGACTGGTTTAGTGAGCTTATAAGAGAAAGAAAAAAGCAAGGCAAGGAGGTTAAGGTTCTTAATCTCTTCGCATACACAGGTGGCGCAACCGCAGCCTGCGCAAAGGCTGGTGCATCTGTTGTTCATGTCGATGCATCAAAGGGGATGGTCGCCTGCGCAAAGGAAAATCTTGCTCTAAGTGGCTTGGCGGAGGCTCCCGTTAGATATATCGTTGACGATTGCCGTAAGTTCGTTGAAAGAGAAATAAGAAGAGGCAATAAATACGATGCTGTTATCATGGATCCACCATCCTATGGCAGAGGACCAGGTGGAGAGGTGTGGAAGCTTGAGGATGCAGTTTGTGACTTTGTTTCACTTTGTGAAAAGGTTCTTTCAAGTGACCCACTGTTTTTCCTCATAAACTCATACACAACAGGTCTTAGCGCACTCACAATGGGCTATGTGCTCGATGTCGAAATCGTCAAGAAGCACGGTGGAAAATCAAGTACGGCAGAGCTTGCGCTTCCTGTAACTCAAACAGGTAGCTATCTCCCCTGTGGAGCGAGCGCGAGATGGGTAGCAGAAGAATGAATCCAATTATAAAATTTGAAAATGTATCCTTTTCTTATCCGGGTGATGAGCAGGAAAAGGGAATGTACGCGGTTAAAAACCTCTCCTTTGAGATAAACGAGGGAGAATTCGTTGCAATACTTGGGCACA
>JAFTIV010000058.1 GCA_017456685.1 Clostridia bacterium
AATAGCGCTTTGTCTTATGCTTTGCCTTGCTCTTATTGCCTGCGACACAAGCACGGACACAGGCTCAAGCGAGCAGACCAGCTCGGGCGCTGTAGAGGATTTTTTCTTGACGATTAAATTCCACGCAAATGGTGGAACGGGCACAATGCAGGACTTTGAGATTGCAGGCGGAGAAAGCGCAAGCCTACCGCCCTGTGCCTATATCAACGAGGGCTACTCGTTCGAGGGCTGGGCAACAAGCCCAACCGGCGAGGTTGCCTTTCTTGATGGCATCGGTGTTTTAGCATCTGCCACCGAGAGTGACGAGCTTAATCTCTATGCAGTATGGGCGCAAAGTAAAACGACGATAAGCTTTGAGGGCAATGGTGCAAGCGGTACAATGAAGGACCTTGTGCTTGACGAGCATCAATCAATCGCCCTACCAAGCGTTACATACACAAGATACGGCTACAAATTCCTCGGCTGGTCAACCGATATGCGTGGCGAGGTTGAGTATGCAAACGGAGCAACCTTTACCGCCGAGGAGGGTGCAAAACGCGTCACCCTGTGGGCGATTTGGGAGGTAAACGGAACAAAGGTTTCCTTTGATGCAAACGGTGGCTCTGGTCAAATGGGCACTATACTTATAAGCGCTCTTGATGCATCCCCCTTGCCCGAAAACGAGTTTACAAGAGACGGCTATCTCTTTAGGGGCTGGGCAAGAGAAGCAAATGGAGCGATAGAATTCGCCGACGCAGGAAGCTTTTTGGCGGGCGCAGGGTCTGCGGAAATTACCCTTTATGCTGTATGGGAGAAGCTAAGCACGGTAAGCTCTATCACAATTGCTATCGACCTTTCAAGCACGATGGGCAAAAAGGAAATAGACGGCAAGACCTACTTTGAAATTGCACAGGACTCAATAAGCGCGCTTCTTTCGGGAAGAACCTTGGCAACGGGCTCAAGGCTAAGCGTTGTTATATTCGACGAGGACTCGTCAATAGCGCTCCCTGTGACGATAATTAACTCAAACGAGGCGCAAATTGCCGAGCAAATATACCTCGCAATGGAAGCATATTTTTACGAGCACGAAAACGAGGCAAGCCCCTCACCCGACAACAGGGTAAGCGCACTTGCGGGCAATATTGACATAAACGGCTACAAAATAAAATCTCAGGGCAGAAGCTTTGGTATGGCGATTAACAGAGGTGCAAGCCTCTTGTCAGCGCAAGCCTCAGCCGACTCTCGATTTATTCTAATCTCCTGCGGTGAGCCAAGCGACAAGGACTCAGGCTACGATGCCACGATAAGAAAAATGGCAAGCGCGGGAATAAAAGCCTCTACAATAATGATAGGCGAGGGAAGTGAGGAGCTTTCCAAGGAGCTTCAGGCTCTTGCCACGGCAGGAAACGGAGCCTTCTATCATTCAACCACACAAGGCGCCCTGATTGAGGCACTTACAACCTTGACAAACAATACAAAAGGAGAATAAAAAATGGCAATTTTAAATGTAAAGGAGCACGGACTAATCGGTGATGGCGTTACTCTTGAAACAGAGGCGCTACAATCTCTTATTGACAAGGCAGGCAAGGGAGACACCCTTCTTTTCCCAAGGGGCTACTATGTAACAGGAACGATAGCACTCAAGAGTGATATTACCCTTAAGCTTGAGCGCGGAGCAGAGCTTGTTGGCTCTCGAAACATAGAGCACTATCGCGATTGTGGCTTCTATCACCTCGAAATGAAGGAGACTGTGTCGCTAATTTACGCACTCGATAGCGAAAACATTAGAATTACAGGCGAGGGAAAAATTCAAATGAGTGGCGATGCATTCTTTGATTTTGACCAATACTGCCCACCCTTTGTTGACCAGAGCTCGGTAACTAAGGAATATGCCGAGCAAATGGTAATAGGACTTGTAAAGCGCCCAACCCAGCCTATTTTCTTTAACAATTGCAAGAATATAACAATTGACGGAATTAAGATTTTCAACTCTCCATGCTGGACTCTTGTTTTCTCTAACTGTGAAAATATCTTAGTTGAAAACATTTATGTTGATAACCATAACAGAATAGGAAACAACGACGGAGTTCACTGTAGCGCGTCAAGAAACATCATTGTAAGAAACTCAACCTTCCTCTGCGGTGACGACTGCTTTGCCGCAACCTGTATCACAAACGAGGACGGAGTGTGCGAGAATACGGAGATTTACGACTGTCTTATGTCCTCTCGTAGCGCCGCAATCCGCTTTGGTCACCTCTATAGCAAGGTAAGAAATATAACAGTAAGAGATATTAAAATCATTCGCTCAAATCGTGCGATTGCAATCTTCACAGGCAATGACGGTGTAGTTGAGAACGCACACTTTGAAAACATAGTAGCCGACACCAAAATTTATGGTGGCTGGTGGTGGGGCAAGGGCGAGCCTATCGTTATCTGCGCCAAGGGCGTAAACGGAACTCTTTCCAACATTAGCTTTGAAAACTGCCACTTCACCCACGAGAACCCTGCTATAATCGTTGGCGAGAACGAAAATGTCAAGGGCGTGTCGATAAACAGATGTACCTTTAAGGCAGAAAAGGGCTCAACCCACCCCTACTTTGTAGGCAAAATGGACCTTCAGCCAAATGTCCCCGACCTTATCGACCCAGCACCCTTTGAGTTTGGCGACAGCATATATATTGACAACGCAGAGGTCTTTGTTGACGGCTCTGAGACTTATTAACTCGAGTTATACTGTGTTGCTCCTGCATTGCGACCTCAGCGTACGCAAAGTACGCTATCGCCCTCAATGTGCGGTGCGCCTTGTCTAACTCGGTTAGCAGGGCAAAGCTCTGCAATGAAATCCGTCTTGCGACGGTTGAAATCTGCTTTGCAGATGAAATCGCTTCGCGGTGAAATCCAAAAAGCCTACTTTTTGGACTTGAGTTAGACGAATTTCATTTCAACGAGGCTCTGCCTCGATTTCAACCACGCACCGCGTGGATTTCAACCATACGCAGTATGGATTTCATCAAAGATAAATCAATAAAAACAGTGCGTAAGCGCGTTTTCTACCTTTTTTCTTCACTTTTCATTCTTCGTTTTTCTCTCTTCATTTGTCAAACACTGCGTCGCTTCGCGGTGAAATCCAAAAAGCTCGCTTTTTGGATTTGAGCTTGACGGATTTTATCAAAGATAAATAATAAAAAAGCAAAAAGAACGCATTATGCGTTCTTTTTTTGCCTTTATTAACACAAGGGGTAAAAAATATGCTAAAATGAAATTAAGCTACAAAATGGAGGAGAGAAAATGGGTATCTTTTTGAAAAACTGTGGAAGGTGTGCGTATTACAGCGGATATGCGGGCGCCTTTTGCCATTTTAACGAGGAGCCGAAGAAAACAAGCGTTAAGCGCTGGTGCTTTTGCAAGAATTATGTAAGGCACAACCCGAAGAGCAAAAAGGGTCAGCAGGCTATCTGGAGAGGCGAGGAGAATCTCTTAGAATACGAGGCGAGGACCTGCAAGGGCGGGAAGTATTGCGGATATGATTTTGATGCAAAAATGTTTGTGGCAATGAAATTTGATAATGCCGTAAGGGAGCGCCCATATCTAAGAGCAAGGGCGGTCAAGTGGTATCTTGAAAGCAATCGAGGCAAAAGGGCAATTTCCACAAGCGCGCTTATAAGGCTTTACGGCTGTGGTGGCTTTGAGTCGGTTAAGGACCAAGAGCTTCTCCCAAGATGGGACGAGGTCGTAAGAAAGGAATACGACTCGCTCAGGGAAAGGGTAGGGCGCGGAGATAGCGAGGCAAAAATGCTTCTTAGCCGTTACTACTTTTGTGGCACTCTCGTTGAGCAGAGCATTGACGAGGCAATTGAAATGTGCATAAGCGCTAAGCACGCGAAAAAATCGCTTGATATAGTCGAATTTGTGACTCAAATTGACAAGGAGCTAAAGACTCTTTATGGCTCAGGCGTTGGTGACGAGTCGTTTAAGAGGCTCGAGGACTGCGAGAAGGATATAGCAGAGCAACAGGCGCGCGCTGATTATAAGGCGAGGCTTGAGGCGCTTACTAAGAAGGCAAGCAAGGATGATGCAAGCGCGTGCTTTGAGCTTGCAGAGATATACCTTTTAGGTGACGAATACACAAGGAAGGACGAAAATGAGGGCGTTGAGCTCTACATAAAAGCCTCAACCAACGGCAATAGCGAGGCAACCTCGATGCTTAAGAAGATTGTCGAGGGCGTTTATGCCGTGAGCGATGAGGCAAAAAGACTGGCAAAGAAATACTTAGAGCAAAGAGCCAAGAAAAAGGAAGAGGAGCGCAGGAAAAAGGCTATTGAGCTGGAGAAGCAAAGCTTCGAAAAGGCGCGTGCGAGCGCCAAATCGGGCGGAATTGAGTCGAGGCTTAAGTACGCAATGCACTATATTCAAGGTCTGGGCGTTGAGCGCGATGTGACTGAGGGAATTAGAATTTGTCTCGAGTGCGAGAAGGACTCTCCCTTGGCGACAAAAAAGCTTGTTGAGCTTTATGTGGAAAGCAATATTAAAAGGGTAAGCGAGCCTGTGCTCTCTCAATGGAAGCGCTCTGTAGAGGCTGAGCTGGAGCGCCAAAGGCTTGAAAGGGAAAGAATTGAGCGCGAGGAAAGAGAGCGCCAAGAGGCAGAAAGACGCCTTGCCGAGGAAAAAGCAAGGCGCGAAAGAGAGTCGCTTATAAAGAGCGCAAACGAGGGGGGCAGAAAAGCCTGTCGGTCTGTTGCTGAAAAGTATTTTTATGGAAGCGATGGCTTTGTAAGGGACATTAACCTTGCCGTTGAGTATTACATAAAGGGCTACTGGGCAGAGGTTGAAATTCTTAATTTCGGTGCGAAAAAGGACTGGGGCGAAGAGCTTGACTATTATTACAATCTCTTTTTGGGTGGCTATCTCGCACGCATTAGCTATTCAATAAAGGCATCCTTGCCCTACGAGCTTCGCCAGGATGTTGAAGCGGTTGAGCAGGATATGAAAATAAGAAAGGCAACCGTTGCAAGAAAGCAAGAGCAGGCTCGGGCAATCGAAGAGGAAAAAAGGGAATGGGCAAACAGAAAATGCAAAACCTGTACCTATTGCCATAGCGAGCGGTGTGAGGTGGCTGTAAACAGCTCAGGCACGGTTACAAGAATAGAAACAAGATATTATTGCTTTCAAGTGGCAGATGGTAAAACCTATGTCGGCTTGAATAACAAATGCGATAGATATGTTAAAAGACACACAAAGGAAGACTCGGGATATCAATAATCCAAAATTCGAGCGCGGTGTGATGCTTCGCAATGAAAACAGTGCGTAAGCGCGTTTTCTACCTTTTCTCTTCATTATTCACTTTTCTTTCTTCATTCTTCACTCTCCCCCGTGGGCAAGGTGAAAATAAAACAATATAGCAAGATAAGGAGAACAAATATGACAATAGAAACTAAGACGACATATACGCGTGAAAGATTGCTTCGTGCGAATGATTATTTTGCGCTTTCAAGAAAATGGCTTTGGTGGACTCTTGGCATATGCACCATTATTATCATTTCGTGCTCGGTGCTTATGCTTGCATTAGGCTCGGTTGACAGTACTGTTATGCTTTGCTTGGCTCTTAACTTAATAATAGATGCCACGACAATCCTTATGTACTTCGTTGTTCCTCGCCTTACAATAAAGAAGGCAAGCATTTTAAATTCCACACTTGAGGCGAGCTTTGGCGAGGACGAGGTTCATTTAAAGAGAATAACCGCCGATGCAAGTGTCGAGCAAACAGCAAAATACAGCCTGTTCTATAAGGCTGTAAAGCACAAGGGCGACCTTATACTCTTTATTTCAAAGGTTCAAATTTATGTGATTGATTTGGGCGCGATGAGTGCCGATGAGTGCGAGCTTTTAAAAGCCCTGCTCGTTAGAAAATTGACCCCCGAAAGAGTAAAATGGTAATTGCTATTTATAGTTAAGGACAAGGAAAATATGTTAGGTAAGGAATTTTTGCCAATAACGAAAGCGGAGTGCGAGGCGCGCTATGGCGGTGCGCCAGACTTCGTCTATGTAACGGGTGATGCGTATGTGGACCACCCATCGTTTGGCGTTGCAATAATCACAAGGGTTTTGGAAAACGCGGGCTTCAGTGTCGCTGTTTTGTCACAGCCCGACTACAAATCGTGCGAGGAATTCAAGCGCTTTGGCAAGCCGAGGCTTGGCTTCTTAGTAAGCTCGGGAAACATTGACTCAATGGTGGCACACTACACCGCCTCGAAGAAAAGGCGCTCATACGATTACTACTCAGCAGGCGGAAAAATGGGCGCGCGCCCTGACCGCGCGGTTATAGTTTATTGTAACCGAATAAGAGAGGCATATGGCGATGTGCCGATTATAATAGGCGGACTTGAGGCGTCGCTTCGTCGCTTTGCACACTACGATTACTGGGACAACAAAATCCGTCGCTCAATCCTTGTTGACTCGCGCGCGGACATTTTGACCTATGGAATGGGCGAGAGCATAATTCTCACCATTGCCAAGCTTCTTGACCGCGGAGTTCCTGTAAAAAAGATTAGAAACGAGCGAGGCTGTGTCTATCTTTGCGCCAAGGACGACCCTGTAAATTACCCCGTTGCCGAGGAATTCGACTTCAATAAAATTAAGGAGGACAAGCGCGAATATGCACGCGCCTTTGGTGTTCAATACAAGAACCAAGATGCGATAAGCGGTAAGGCTATTGTCGAGTATTACGACAACAAAAAGCTCGTTCAAAACCCGCCCGCGTTCCCTCTTGAAAGAGAGGAGCTCGACAAGGTTTACGCGCTTCCATATATGAGAACCTACCACCCTGTGTACGAAAAGGACGGTGGAGTGCCCGCAATTGCCGAGGTTAAATTCTCAATAACTCACAATCGCGGTTGCTTTGGTGGCTGTAACTTCTGCGCCCTTGCGTTTCATCAGGGCAGAAGCGTGCGCTCTCGCTCTATTGAGAGTGTTGTGAGCGAGGCTAAGCTCATTACGGAGATGAGTGATTTTAAGGGCTATATTCACGACATAGGCGGCCCAACCGCGAATTTCCGTTACCCTGCGTGCAAAAAACAGCTTGAAAGCGGAGTTTGTAGCAACAGAAAGTGCTTAGTGCCGACCCCGTGTCCAAATTTGATAGCAGACCATAGTGAATACATAGAGCTTCTTGAGCGCGTAGAGGCACTTCCCAAGGTGAAAAAGGTCTTTATTCGCTCGGGAATTCGCTTTGACTATATGCTCGCTGACAAGAGCGATGCGTTCTTTAGAAAGCTCGTGCGTGACCATGTAAGCGGTCAGCTCAAGGTAGCCCCCGAGCATTGCTCAAGCGGTGTTTTAAAATATATGGGTAAGCCCGATGTCAAGGTTTATGACCGCTTCCGCGAGAAGTATTTTAGGCTCACCAAGGAGTGCGGGCTTGAGCAGTATCTTGTGCCGTATCTTATGTCCTCGCACCCAGGTAGCACACTAAAGGATGCAATCGAGCTCTCGCTCTATCTGCGCGATCAGGGCTGTAACCCTGAGCAGGTGCAGGACTTTTACCCGACCCCTGGAACTGCCTCAACTGTTATGTATTATACAGGCATAAATCCGCTTGATATGAAGCCTGTTTATGCTCCCGATGATTATCGCGAGAAGCTTATGCAAAGGGCGCTTTTGCAATATCGTCGCCCCGAAAACCGCAACCTCGTGCGTGAGGCTCTTATTAAAGCGGGCAGAGTGGACCTTATAGGCTATGGTCCAAATTGCCTTGTTACCCCCGACGGACGCAAGAAAATGCGAAGTGGCGGGGAA
>JAFTIV010000059.1 GCA_017456685.1 Clostridia bacterium
ACCTTACCTGATTTCATTAATTCCTGTCGCTTTATAGGCTCATTTTTTGGCTTTCTTTTTCTTCCAAGCCCATGCCAAGCTCTGGCAAAAAGCCTCGGCAATTTCGCCCTTATTGTCCTTATAAGACAAGCAAATGGTAAAAACAAGAAATGGAAGAAATATGCAAGCATCACTCTTATAAAAAACAGAATTACCTCTATTATTGAAATAAAAAGTCTGCCTACAGAAAAATAATACGCAAGCATTCCCACAATTGCACCCGCGAAAATATACCATCTAACTATTCCATCGTTTATATAATAAATAAAAATTACTAATACAAATGTTGCCAAAACAAAATATATAATATCTGTAATAAACAATGAAATCCCATCTGCAATGCGAGACTTTTTTCTATTCAATGGATTTTTGATTATTGGAAACTTGAGGTTCTTAAGCCTATCGCCAAATTTAGTTTTATATTGTATGCCAAATACAGCCCTTATGCCTCTTATAGCATCATATATTATCCCAAGCACAGCCCCTATCAATATTGATGCAAAAAACACAAGGAGCTGGTCAAGCATTGAAACTTCCATTATTACCTCATCTAAAAATATCGGCTATTGATTTTCTCTTTTTTTGCGTGCTATGGGTAAAATAAAAAATCCCATTTATTTTTCCGTTTAGCACAAATTCTCCGCTTTCACTGTTGAATTTTTCGATTTTTAAATTTTCACCCTCTATGGAAATTCCAAACTTCTCGCTTTGTGCTACAATTGTGCCATCATCAAAGCTCGTAACATCGCTAATTCCTGTCATCTCCGTTCTTTGTCTGGCTTTTATAATTATATCGTGCTTTGAAAATTCTTCAACCTCGTTCATCATATGCCTCCAAGCTTTACTATCCTTATGATATGAAAAAATGCCCAAGTTTATAACTTGAGCATTAAAATATTTATTCTATCACCTCATAAAGTGCCGAAGCATCATTTTTTCTAACCACCTCGCGAACATCAAGCACCTTAATTTTGAGAGTTTTTTCTCCAAAGGTTATTTCTACTATATCATTAGGCTTAACATCATATGATGCCTTAACTACTCTGCCATTTACGCTTATATGCGAGGCATCGCAGGCATCATTTGCAACGGTACGCCTTTTAATGATTCTTGAAACCTTTAAAAATTTATCAATTCTCATAATTTCTCCAAAAAACAAATCCTGCAAAAAGCAGGATTTGTTCTATTTCTTAACTTAAGCGTTAACCTTATCCTTAAGAGCCTTACCTGCAGAGAACTTAATTGCCTTCTTTGCTGGAATGCTAATCTTCTCCTTGGTTTGTGGGTTGATACCAGTCTTAGCTGCAGTAGCCTTAACCTCAAATGTACCGAAACCGATAAGTTGAACCTTGTCTCCATTAACGAGAGCATCCTCGATAGCTGCGATTAC
The DNA here is from genome assembly GCA_017456685.1 of Clostridia bacterium. Classification (GTDB taxonomy): domain Bacteria; phylum Bacillota; class Clostridia; order Oscillospirales; family CAG-272; genus RGIG2000. Next base: position 1,430 of record JAFTIV010000059.1, read on the forward strand.
AGCGGAAACTGCTGCATCTGCGTCCTTCTTCTTAAGGTCAGCTGCCTTTGCTACTACTTCAATAAGATCTGTCTTGTTCATTGGTTTTTATCTCCTCTTTTTTACTTTTTCAAAAGCCTTATGACTTTCTGTAATTTAATTATATCACTCAATCGTCCTAATTTCAAGGGTTTATTGCAAATTTTTTACAAAAAACAACGATTTTTTAGCCTGTTTTTATACATTTTCGCTGATTTTTGGCAAAATCTTTAATTTTCTCAATAATTTTATTAGCTTTTTAGAGCTTGGAATTACGCTTAGTTCATCTTCTGTAATGGTTTTAGACTTAAAAATCAGTATAATATACAGTGCAGCTGAGAGAGCAATAGCAAGCAATACGCCTATTTTGAAATCAATTCTTGATGGCAAAAAATAGTACATTACTGCTGATGTGCCTATTGATATTCCTGCGCAAGCAAATGGACGCAAAAGAGTTTTACCTACGCTTGGTAATACTCCTACATGCTTTATTACAAATATGATATTTAATGACGAGGCTACCGCATAGCACAAAACCGTGCTTATTGGCGCTCCTAATATTCCTATTTTTCCAAGTAATATATAATTTGATACAAGCTTTACACTCGCTCCTACGAGCATTGATATTATTGGTAGTTTTTCCTTGCCTACAGAATTCAAAAAAGAATTAGTGATAGATATAAGCCCTAAGAACAGGACTGATGCGGAGGCAATGGAAAGCCAAACGCTCGCACGCTCAACCGAGTCCTCCTTAAACATAAGAAGCCCTAATATAGGCTTTGAAAAGGCTCCTAAGCCTATTGCACACGGCATTGCAATAATTGTTATTATCCTTACACTTAAAGAGCGAAGCCTATCTTCTCTTTCCTTATCGCCTCTTTCGTGAGCTGTAGCAATGACAGGGACTAACGAATTGGCAATTGGATACAAAAAAATTGTAGGGAGAGTAAACATTGAAATTACAAGCGATGTATAATCGCCATAAAATATTCTAACCGACATTTCGCTCATGCCATATGCTAACAATCTTTTTTGAACCATAAGAGTATCCAAAACAGTGGTCAAGGATAAAACTGATGAGCTAAGGGTAATAGGTATTGCTATTTTAAGCATTTCCCTCAAAATAAGTCTGGTGCTTCTCTTTTCCGTAGATAGCTCAAAATTAGAAAAATATTGAGTATCCTTGAAAAATAGCTTTCTAATATAAAGATATATCATTCCAAGCAAGACACCTATTGTCACGCCTAAAATTGTATA
>JAFTIV010000060.1 GCA_017456685.1 Clostridia bacterium
ATGGAGCTCTTTTGGGAGCCTGGCTGGATCAATACCTATGGATGCTTCTGGGAAATCGAAATGTTCACAGCCGATGCGCACGAATGGGTGATTCCTGAAAACCCAACGATTCCATCTACCTGTACAAAGCAGGGCTTGGCAACCCTTGAGTGTGCTAATTGTGATGCAACTAAGACAAGCGCAATTCCTATGCTTGAGCACTATAACGAAAACCCCTGCGCTAATACCTGTGGAGCCTGCTCGGCAGAGATCACACCTCGCCATGTATATACAAATGCGTGTGATGCCGAATGTGATGTAGAGGGCTGTAACGGAACAAGAACTCCGCCACACAGAGCGCCCGATGATATTCCTTGCGCTGCAGTCTGTGCTGATTGTGGTCAGGCAAAGGAGATAACAGCTAAGCACACCTTTGAGCATAAATGCTCAACTGACTGTATGCTTTGCGGTGCAACCGATCTAAGAGAGGAAACTCACACATGGAGTAATGACGGAAACACCGATCCCTGCGGAACTCCCTGTGGCTGGGACTGGTGTGATGAGCCTAAGCCTCATAAATATGCAGAGGAAACCTCTTGTAAGCAAAATTGCCTGAACTGTGGCGATGCCCCAAGAGAATCCTTAGTTCCACACACCTATGGACCAATTGACGATGATACAACCGCACCAGAGTGCGATTCGACCTGTAATGTGTGCGAGGAAACAAGAGTAGCTCCTCATAAGTACGCATTCCCTTGTAAGCTTTTCTGTGACATTTGCTTTGCCCAAAACAAGAATGCAATCAATCTCCATGTTTACTCACATGATTGTGATGTGGATTGTAACACAGAGGGCTGTACCTATAAGAGAAAAACAACTCACAAATTCACAAGTGATTGTGATGCTGTTTGCAATGTAGAGGGCTGTACCTATATAAGAACTGTTGAATTAGATCCAACATTTGTTCCAAACCATAGCTTTGTAAGCGCGTGTGACCCCGATTGTGATGTTGCTAATTGCGGATACATAAGAGCTGTTGCACCTCACCAATACACAAGCGCGTGCGACCCTGAGTGTAATGTTGAGAATTGTGGCTACAAGAGAACGACCGCAACAGACCCATTATTTGACCCCGACCACGAATACACAAGCGCGTGCGACCCAAGCTGTAATGTCATAGGCTGTGGCTATATAAGAGCAGTTCCAAAGCATGTTTACGATAACAATTGCGACGCAGATTGTAATGTTGCAGGCTGTGGCTATGTAAGGACAAATGAAACCGACCCTGAGGATGCCTATTATCCAAATCACCGCTTCGTTGAGGAGGGACAATCGGGCGAGGGCTGGATTGTTAAGACACCTGCCCAAAAGAAAGCCGACGGCTTAGAGGTTCGTATGTGCTTAGAGTGCGATTTTGAGCAGACTCGCGTGCTTCCTAAGACGGGCGGAGACGGAATAGGCGCAGGCGCTGTTGTTGGAATAGTTGCTGGCTCAACTGTTGTAGCAGGCGCTGGTGGCTTCTCAATTTTCTGGTTCGTAATCAAGAAAAAGAGCTGGGCTGACCTTATTGCCGTATTCAAGAAATAAAAGCAAATAAAATAGCGCGATATTTTCGCGCTATTTTAATTAATATCGTGATATTGCACAAAAAAGACGAGTGTCTTTTGGTTATTGTGCTAATTGATTTATTTGCTTATATATGTTAAAATTGATATATAAATTATATGCTCGCAGGGGCATACCTGCAAGGAGATTTTTATGAAAAAAGCAATCAAAATATCAATGCTCTTGCTTGTGATGATGCTTACATTCTCTCTCGTGGCGCTTTGCGTTAGTGCAAGCTGTACGGGCGAGCTTGTGAATATCGCACCACAGGCAACCGTAACAGGCGACAGAGGACCTGGTAACCCAATCGATGTTGCCGAGGACTGGATAAATGGAGAGGGCGCATTATTCTGGGGCGTTTGGGACCATTTCCACTTGGTAAATGACGGTAACCTTCGCACCTTCTGCCCTGTAACTGTACACAACGCTTCATCCGTTGGTATTAGACTTACCTTCGATGGTCCATACAGCCTTTCAAAGGTTGTAATTCACCCATACGGAACAGAGGGTAGAGCTGACACCTCTCACGTTTGGGAGGTAACTGGTGGAGCCTTGGCTAAGGAAAACGGTTACGATATGAAGGTTTGGCTTTACGCAGGCGACGGTAGCCAAATCGCAGCTCTTACCTACTTCGTAGAAAAGGACAAGATTGAAATCAATACAGCAGATTACGGCGATATCGCTGAAATCTATATGTATATGGAGGACCATGCGCTTGCCCAAGGTATTTGGGAGGTTGAGGCTTGGACAAATGAAACACACAATTGGGAGCTTCAAGAGGCTACTCTTAAGGCAAAATGTGACGCAGAGGGCACAGCAATAGTTAAATGTAGCACCTGTGGCGAGACTGCTGAAGCAATCCTTCCTGCAACAGGACACGTTGATAAGTGCCTTGGCGAGTGTGCTAACGGCTGTGGCTTGTCACTCAATATTAGCCACTCAAGAGAAGCTGATAAGGCTTGCTCACCTCTTTGCTCAAAGTGTGGAACTGTTCAGTTTGAGGGACAGGGACACATAGCTGACGGAACAAATCCGTGTAGCAATACTTGCGTTGTATGCGGAGAAGATGTAGTTCCTAATGCATACGATATTCCAAAAATTTGGTCAACAGGCACATATCCGCCATACTCATATGCAAAGCATGTGGCAAATCCTAACGACCCGTGTGATACCACCTGCTATTCCTGTAAGACGGCGAATGCTGTAAAGGCAAAGCACGTTCCTGACCCTGATAATCCTTGTACTGTAAGCAAATGCTATAAATGCGGAACAGATGGCGTATTTAGCTCGACCGCTTATGGTGGAGGAGACAATTGTCCGCACTATCGTGATGAGGACAACTGCGGAAGAATTTGTGATAAGTGTAACGCAAACTTCAAAATGGCATTTGCACACGAATTTGTTGATGAGGACGGTAATCCATATTGTGGTGGAACCTGTAAGAATTGTGGTGGCACTTGGATAGCAGAACAGCCACATACCTTCTCGCCGACATCTCCTAATACTTGCATTGACTGTGGCTGGGAAAGAGTTGTAAAGCCTTGTGAGCATGTTTATGATGCCGATTGCGATAACAAGTGTAATCTCTGTAATGCGACAAGATATGGCTTGAGAAGTGGCGGATACCCAGGAGAAAACTGGCACGTTTACACAACCTTCTGTGATACAACCTGTGACGATTGTCAGGCTGTAAGAACGCCTATACATGTTTTCTCATATGATTGCCAAGAAATTTGTGCCGCATGTGGCGAAAATAGAGTGCCTACAGCTACACACACCTATAGCGATGTAACCGATGTAAGCACTGGCGAGATAATAGCGGGCACAACGGGCTGTGATGATGTCTGCGATGTTTGTAAGGAAACAAGAAAGGCACCTCATAATTACCAATACGATTGCTCGGTGCTTTGCCTAACCTGCTTTAGAAGAAACCCCGATGCAGATGCCCTTCACGACTGGGATAATGCTTGCGATACAAGATGTAACACCTGTAACGCAAACAGAAAGGTTACTCACGATTACGATAACGACTGTGATACAGAGTGTAATATATGTAAGGAAATAAGAACTGTTGGCGACCACATTTATGACAATGCCTGCGATAAGGATTGTAACTCCTGTGGACTCACAAGAGAGGTTCCTGACCATGTTTACGATAACGCTTGCGATAAGAAATGTAATGTTTGTCTTGAGGAAAGAACAGTTGGTGACCACATCTATGACAATGCTTGTGATGTTAGCTGTAATAGCTGTAACGAGGTAAGAACTGTTGGTGCTCACTCATATGACAACGATTGTGATGCAAATTGCAATATATGTAACGCACCAAGAACAGTTGGCGACCATAGCTATGATGCGGGCATTATAACAACCCCTGCAACAGAGACTACAGCGGGCGAAAAGACCTACACCTGTGAAATCTGTGGCGACACCTATACAGAGCCTATTCCAGTGCTTACACCTGCAGAAAAGGACGGTCTTGGCGCTGGTGCAATAGTTGGAATTGCTGCTGGCTCAACGGTTGTTGCAGGCGCAGGAGGCTTCTCAATCTTCTGGTTTGTAATCAAGAAAAAGACTTGGGCTGACCTTATTGGCGTATTCAAGAAATAATCAAAAAGAACGGACCTCGGTCCGTTCTTTTTTTGACATATAGACCGAAAGAACATATTATAAGCATACTTTGTCACTTTTTTGCTACAAAACAAGCTCAAAATTCACCAAAATATATATTATATATGAACATATTATCATTTAATAATATAAAATAGATTAAAAATAAAGGATTGAGATTTGTACTTTGACAAAGCCCAATCCTTAAATAATAGCTTATTTCTTAACAACCGATGGTTTTAATAATATCATACATATTTTTAAAATATGCACGACGCTCCTCGCAAAGAGCCTTCATAGCCTTGATATCCTCAGCGCTGAACGCATCAAGGTCGCCATCCTTAAGCTTGTTCTTGAACATTCTATCAACGATAAGCGCCCACTTAATATCAGTTGCGATAATTTCGTCCTTTCTTGAGCAGATGACAACATCACTAACGCCATTCAAAAGAAGGTCAACTGCCTTGTCACCCATAACGCAGGCAAGAGAACGGTCGCGAAGAGTAGGAGTGCCACCACGAACAATATGAGCAGGGCGAACAAATCTTGACTCAACGCCAGTTTCCTTCTCAATCTCCTTAGTAAGGCTCTCTCCAAACTCAGTGCCAAGACCCTCGGCAACAATAACGATAAAGCTGTTTTGACCCTTGGCGCGCATAGCCTTTATCTTTTCAAACATCGCGTTTTTATCAAATGGGATTTCAATAAGAGCAACGCCGATTGCGTTAAGAGCAAGAGCTGTTTCAATAGCAATATAGCCAGCATCTCTACCCATAACCTCCATAACACAGCAACGAGAGTGTGACTCGCTTGTGTCGCGAAGCTGGTCGCCCATACGAACAACAGAGTTCATAGCTGTATCATAGCCTATTGTATAGTCGGTTGCGGTAATATCATTGTCGATAGTACCAGGGATACCAATGCAAGGAATTCCTCTTATGCTAAGGTCTGTAGCGCCTCTAAATGTGCCGTCACCACCGATGGCAACAATACCATCAATGTTATGCCTCTTACAGGTTGCAATAGCCTTTTGCATGCCCTCCTCATACTTGAACTCATCACAACGTGCGGATCTAAGATAAGTACCGCCGTGAGAGATAATATCACTAACATCAGCAATATCAAGAGGACGAACATCGTCGTTTATAAGGCCAGCATATCCACCAACAATACCTACAACCTCAACGCCACGAGCAATAGCAGAGCAGGTAACGCTTTTTATAGCAGCACTCATTCCAGGAGCATCTCCACCCGAGGAAAGAATACCAATTTTTTTAAACTTTTTTTGTTCCATTTTTATGACCTCGCAAAAATTTTGGAAATATTTTCATTAAATTCAGCAATATTTTAACATAATTATATTATAAAATCAAGTGCTTTGAATAATTTTGTCGATTGTAAAGTCAATAAGAAGCCTCACCGCCTCGCATCTTATCTGCTCGCGCGAAAATGAGGGGTCAATATTAAGTCGCATTGATGAGGTGTTGCCGTTTATGCAAGCCCCAATATAAACTGTTCCAACGGGCTTTTCGTCAGTACCACCATCAGGACCAGCAATTCCTGTTGTGCTGATTCCAACGCTTGTCCCACACGCACAACATACACCAAGTGCCATTTCCTCAGCCGTCTGCGCCGAGACAGCTCCGTAATCCCTTAGGGTTTCCTCCTTGACACCAAGTAAGCCCATCTTAACTGAATTGTCATAGGAAACAACACCGCCCCAAAAAACGCTTGATACACCCGATATATCAGTTATAGATTTAGATACAAGCCCGCCCGTGCAGGATTCAGCGCATGAGATAGTAAGTCCATTTTGTCTTAATAGCTTAGTTAGCTTGGCACAGCGCTCCTTCATAAAAAGCCCCCTTAATGTACAAATATAAATATATTTTACCACAAAAAATGCGATTAGGCAAGGAATTTGAAACATTCTATTGACAAAAGTGATAAAATGTTGTAAAATAAATCTGTAAACAAACAATCAGTTAAGGAGAATTATAATGAAAAAGCTAATTGCACTTATGCTTGTATTGCTTCTTTGCCTCTCAATGGTGCTTGTTTCCTGCGGTGGCGATGACGAAAAGGAATCAAGCTCATCAAGCTCTGACCCTTCATCATCAAGCGAGCCATCAGGCGATACCCCGCCTGCTCAAACACCAAGCGGACTTCCCGAGGAAAATGTTAGCGGTGACAATATATTTGAATTTTAATTAAAAAATGAATAAGCCTCCGTAATTTGGGTACACTTACCTCATTACGGAGGTTTTTCTTATGAAAATATTAAAGCTACTTTTCAAAATCATTTTTAGAAAAAGCACAATAACAATACTTATGTCAATTATCGCATTTTTGTTTATATGGAGCTTAATTCCAAGCGCCAAGGAGTGCGAGATTTACAACTCTACAATAAGACTTCATGTTATCGCAAACTCGAACACAGATAGCGACCAAGAGGCAAAGCTTAAGGTGAGAGATGCGCTTCTTGACGAAATAAGCGAGTACGATTGCAAGAGCAAGGAGGAGGCGCTTCTTGAGATAAGCGCTAATCGCAAGGAGCTTGAGGCGCTTGCGGAGCAAACACTCAAAAAAGAGGGAATAAGCGACACAGTGTCCATAAAAATCGGCAAGGAGGACTACCCAGAGCGCGTTTATGAGGGCTTTTCCTTGCCCGCTGGCGAATATACCTCTGTAAGAGTTATAATAGGCGAGGGAGAGGGCGAAAACTGGTGGTGCGTGCTTTTTCCACCTATGTGCACCGCACAGGCGATAGAATATGATAGCGAGGCGTATGTTAGCGCAGGGCTCTCAAAGGAGCAATATTATATGATAACGGGCGGAAGCGGAAGATACGAGGTCAAATTCAAGCTTCTTGAAATTGCCTCCAGCGCCTTTGGCTTTGAATATTAAGGAGGGGAAGAGTCCCCTCTTTTAAAATATCTCTTGCAAACATACGCAAAAAATGATATTATATATGTATTAGAAGGGAGGCATAGCTATGTTTGGATATGTTAAGCCACAAATTCCTGAGCTTAAGGTTAAGGAATATGAGCTATATAAATCCGCGTACTGCGGACTTTGTCGTACAATGGGAAAGAGGACGGGCTGTGTCTCTAAAATGACCCTAAATTACGATTTTGTGTTTCTCGTTTTGCTAAGGAAGGTGGCTGAAAAGCGCACGGGCGAGATAAAAATGCGCAGATGCATCGCTCACCCGCTTAAAAGACGCCCAATGCTTGAAATTGACCCCTCGCTTGAATACTGCGCAAGGACGAGTGTAATGCTAACAAGGCTAAAGCTTAAGGACAATGTAAGCGATAGCCACGGAATAAAGAGGCTTCTTGCAAGAATGGTCGCCCTTGTGTCGATATTCTTCAAAAAAACTGACAAATCGCTTCGCCCGCTTGAGGCTCGCCTTAAGGAGTGTATAGATGCTCTTTCCTCGCTTGAGAGGACAAAAACCGACTCTATAGACACGGTTGCTAATACCTTTGGGGAGCTTCTTAGCGCACTTGCCTCGTATGGCTTGGAGGGAAAAGAGGCGGAGCTGTGTGAG
>JAFTIV010000061.1 GCA_017456685.1 Clostridia bacterium
AAGAAGAATTCATATATTGTTGCTAGAGAGAAGGCTCTTAAAAGCCTTGGGGAGCAGATTACAACTGGATCTAATGATATTCTTGCTATAGAATATTTGCGAGCTATAAGAAGAATAAATCCTCAAATTAAACCTTTGCCAATTCAAAGGAATGGATGCAACTATAATGATGTTGAAATTTCAAATATGATGTCGGCAAGCGGAATAAGAGAGCAATTTTATTTGTCTGAAAAATTTTTGAGCGTTCCTCAAAATGCACTTGAGTCGTACGAAAAAGATGCTTTTTTAGGTGCGGTTCTTGACAAGGAGCGAGCAGAGCAATTTTTATATATGAAAATTTTAAGCTCAAGTCCCGAACAAATTTCCAAAGCCTTTGATGCTCCCGATGGAAGTGGATATTTTATATATGAGCTTGCTAAAAGCAGTGTTAGCTCAAATGAATTTTTTGAAAAATTGACATCTAAAGCCTATACTTATGCAAGGCTTAGAAGAGTTGTGATATACTTTGCACTTGGAATTGAAAAAATAAACAAAGAAATTAGCTTTGCTCAGCTTCTTTGCGCAGATAAGAATGGCAGGGTATTGTTAAAGAAAATTAAGCACGAAGAGAGCATAAAAATTATCACCAAGCATGCAGATTCGCGAGTTCTTGATGAAAATGAGCTTAAAATTTACTATCTTGATAAAAAAATCGATGAAATTTATCAAGGATTGCTTTCGAAGCCACAAGCTCCAAATGGTGCTTACAAGAAAAACGCAATTATAATATAACAAAATCTCCGCAGTTTGCGGAGATTTTGTCTTTTATTCGATTTCTTCAGTATCGGTATGGCGTTCTCTAAAGAGCAGTGAAATGCACCAAAGAGCACAAAGAGCGATAACTACATATATTATTCTTGAAACTATCGCATCGGAGCCACCGAACATCCAAGCGACTATGTCGAATTGGAAAAGTCCTACGCTACCCCAGTTTAAACCGCCGATAATGAGCAGAAAAAGAGCGATTCTGTCCATAATCATCATAATAGAAATCCTCCAGTTGAACTTGCGTTCAATGATATTTTTGCACAAATTGAAAGATTTATTCGCTTTTTTAGAACGAAAAATTTTCCTGACAAGCAATTTTTGAGAAAAAATAAATATAGTTAAGTGAGGTGATGATATGGGATTTTTTACAATGATATTGCATTTGACCTATATGATATTGGGAGTGGAGCCAATCCAAAAATTTCCACCCGCTTTGTCTCCCGAGGAAGAAAAGCAATGCTTTGTGTTGTGTAAAAATGGGGATGAAAAGGCAAGAGATAAGCTTATTGAGCATAATCTTAGGCTTGTTGCACATGTGGTTAGAAAGTATTATACATCTACTAAGTCTCCTGAGGATTTGATATCAGTTGGTACAATCGGTCTAATTAAAGCTATCGATTCCTTTAATGATACTAATGGTGCAAGATTTGCGACATATGCGGCAAAATGTATTCAAAATGAAATTTTGATGCTGTTTCGTAGCCAAAAGAAAATGGGCTGTGAGGTTTCACTGAATGATACGATAGATGTTGACAAGGACGGAAACCCCTTAACTTACATTGACATAATTTGTACCGAGGATACAATAGCTGAGGATATTGATAAAAAGATAATGATAAATAAGGCGCTTCGCTTTATAAAAAACAATTTGGATGATAGAGAAAAGCAGATACTTATTATGAGATACGGGCTTGGTAACACAAGGGCTTATACTCAAAGAGAGGTAGCGCAAATTTTGGGCATTTCGCGTTCATATGTGTCAAGAATTGAGAAGTCTTCGCTTGAAAAAATAAATAAATATTTATGTCCCGAAGGTTGACTTTTTCTCGCGCGTGATATATAATATATAATTAGGGAAGTATTGACTGAATTATAGGGGTTAAAAATGGTAAGGATAGAAAAGGTTTATAGTAATTCCTTGGCAAGCGAAAAGGGAATTAAGGAAGGCGATATACTTATTAGTATCAATGATAATGAAATACGAGATGTTATTGATTATAGATTCTATCTTGCTGATAATACCTTGTCCATAAAGGTGGAAAGAGTTGGAAATGAATTGTCATTTATAATTGAAAAAGATGAATATGACGATATCGGGCTCGATTTTGAAACTCCTTTAATGGACAAAAAGCAAAGATGTCAAAACAAGTGTATTTTTTGCTTTATTGATCAGCTTCCAAATGGCTTAAGAGAAACCTTGTATTTTAAGGATGATGATTCTCGACTTTCGTTTTTACACGGAAATTATGTTACACTTACCAACCTCGATAGAAAAGATGTTGATAGAATAATAAAGATGCATATTTCCCCTATAAATGTTTCGATACATACCACAAATCCTGAGCTTAGGTGTAAAATGATGCACAATAAAAGGGCAGGAGAGGTTTTGTCCTATCTTGAGGAATTTGCAAATGCAGGAATTGAAATTTGCGGACAAATTGTTCTTTGCAGAGATATAAACGATGGAAAAGAGCTCGAAAAGAGCCTTAATGATTTGTCGAGGCTTTATCCAAGACTTCGCAGCGTTTGCGTGGTTCCATCAGGATTGACGGCTTATAGAGAAGGACTTTATCCGCTTAAGGCATTTGATAAGGAATCCAGCATAGAGGTTATAAAAACCGTTGAGGCAATTAATAAGCTCTATGCAAAGAAATTTGGAAAGAATTTATTTTTCTGCTCGGATGAGTTTTATTTGATGGCGGAAAAGTCTTTGCCAAGTGACGAATATTATGAGGATTACAGTCAGCTTGAGAATGGTGTAGGAATGCTTCGCTCGTTCGAATGCGAGCTTGATGCTTTTTTGAAATCCCTTTCGAAGGACGAAAAGGCTATAAAAAGACACATCTCTATTGCTACTGGTGTAAGTGCTTATGAATTTATAAAGGATATGGTTAAGCGCATTCAAAAAAAGTGCAAGGGCATTGAATGCGAGGTTTATAAGATAGAAAATGAGTTTTTCGGCAAAACAATCACGGTAAGTGGTCTTGTTACCGGAAAGGATTTGAAAAAGCAATTAGAAGCAAAAGAGCTTGGGGACGAGCTCTTGATTTCAAGGAATATGTTGAGAGCAGAGGGTGACCTTTTCCTTTGCGGAACAAGCCTTGATGAGTTAATTGAGCATTTAAAAGTAAAGGTTACTCCCATAGAGTGCGATGGCGCAAGCTTTGTTATGGGAGTATTAGGAGTTAAGGAGGAATAAAATGTCAAAACCAATTATTGCTATTGTTGGCAGACCTAATGTTGGAAAAAGCACACTTTTCAACAAGCTAATTGGCGAGAGGCGTTCGATAGTAGAGGATACACCAGGTGTAACTCGAGATAGAATTTATGGTGAAAGCGAATGGTGTGGAAGAAGATTTATTCTTATCGACACTGGCGGAATTGAACCAAAAACCGATAGTATGATATTGCAAAAAATGAGGGAGCAGGCTCAAATTGCAATAGACACTGCCGATGCTATAATTTTTATGTGCGATATAAATGCGGGCTTGGTAGCTGACGACAGAGATATTGCTTTGATGCTGAAAAAGAGCGGAAAGCCTGTTGTTGTATGCGTAAATAAGGCGGACAAGGTTGGAGAGGTTGACCCTACCTACTATGAATTTTATGAGCTCGGCTTTGATGCCGATCCTGTGGCAGTTTCCTCACTTCACGGAACCGGAAGTGGTGATCTTCTTGATGAGGTTTTATCTAAAATACCTGTTCAAGAGGACGAGGCAGAGGAAGAGGACCTTATAAATGTTGCGGTTATAGGAAAGCCCAACGCAGGAAAATCATCTATTATCAATAAAATTCTTGGGACTGACCGCCTTATTGTTTCTTCGATGGCTGGTACGACAAGGGATACGATAGACAGCCGATTTGAAAACGAATACGGAAAATATAACTTTATCGATACAGCAGGTATTCGTCGTCAAAGCAAGGTTGAGGACAGAATAGAAAAATTCAGTGTTTTAAGAGCTCATATGGCTGTTGAAAGAGCAGATGTTTGCTTGCTTGTTGTCGATGCTCAAGAGGGTGTTACGGACCAAGATGAAAAAATCGCAGGTATCGCTCACGAGGCTGGAAAGGCTGTTATTATAATCGTAAATAAGTGGGACCTTTTACCAACCGAGGACAAGGATACGGTGAAATATTCTAAAAAAGTCTATGATGCATTGTCTTATATGACATATGCTCCTATTATCTATGTTTCGGCACTTACAGGACAAAGAATAGTTAAAATATTTGATATGATAAACTATGTGTTTAATCAATCAAAAACGAGAATTTCGACAGGAATGCTCAATGATGTTCTTAACGAGGCGGTTACAAGAGTTCAGCCTCCATCAGACAAGGGAAGAAGGCTTAAGGTTTACTATATGACTCAAACAAGTGTAGCGCCTCCTACATTGTTCTATTTTGTAATAGTGCGGCGCTTTTCCATTTTTCATATCAAAGATATATAGAAAATTGCTTGAGAGACACATTTGGATTTAAGGGTACACCTATTAAACTCGTTATAAGGCAACGAGGAGATGATGAGGAAACTAAATTATGATACAAGTGTTTTTTTTGAATAATGAGATTGATAAGGGCTTGCTTGGTCAGCTCATATGTGAAAAATACGGATTGATTGATAAGGGCGTGTTTTTCCTTTGGATGCTGTTTGCGTTATGCGCATTAGTAGGATATCTTATAGGTAGCCTCAATTTTGGTGTTATTATTTCTAAATTTTATGGTGCAGATATAAGAACTAAAGGTAGCAAAAATGCAGGTGCAACTAATATGATGCGTGTTTATGGTAAAAAGGCATCATTTATGACCTTTGGTGGAGACATTTTGAAAACTATAGTTGCAGTTTTGCTATGCAGATTCTTGATAGCGGGTCATTTTGGAGCATATTTTGCGGGCCTTTTCGTAATAATAGGACACGCTTTCCCTATTTACTTTAATTTTAAAGGTGGCAAGGGAGTTGCCTGTATTGCTGCGTTTTGTCTTTGTACTACACCTTGGGTCTTCTTAATAGAGCTTGTGATATTTATTGCAATTTTATTTGGCTTTAAAATGGTATCTCTTGGATCAATTATGATTGCTTTAATTTATCCGTATATGTTATTTTTAACTTATGGTGCGGGACTTGAGGTTGTAATAGGATTTTTTGCTGCAGCTCTTGTGATATTCTTGCATAGACAAAATCTTGTTAGAATTTTTAACCATACCGAGCATAAGTTTAATTTAGGTAAAAAGAAAAAGCAGGTGCAAGAGAGTGCAGTTGCTGATGAATCGGTAAGCACGGAAAACGAGAATGAAGAGAATAAAGAGTGAAAAAATAGATAGTCTTTTGGAGCTTTTTTGTCAGCTTTTTGAAAAAAAACTTCTAAAGAAGGCGGTTTTTTCAAAACCTGATTCGACGGACGAAATAAAAATTGTTATTACTCCTAAGGAAATAGGAGCAAAGCCAGCTTTACAGGTGGAAACCTTTTCCAAGGATAATAAGGCGTATCATTTGAATATAAGAGATAGCTTTTTTGAGCAATGTGAGCCTATTTTTTACTCTCATTCTCAAATCAATATCATTTCTACTATCGGCGATTGTCAATATATGTCTTCAAAGAGTGGAAAGGAGTCCCTTGTTGGCTTTGATAAGCTTAAGAAGAAAATTTCGATTGAAAACGTAGAAAAGGCTAAATACGAGAAAAATAATAAGTCTAAAAAATATATTTTAAGCGGTAAAGAGGAGTTCTTGAAAAAACTTGGAATAAGTGACGAAAATGGCAGAATTAGAGATAAAATGCAGGCCAAATATCGTCAAATTAACAAGTTTTTGGAACATATAAAGAGTATAGAAGCTTATTTGCCGAGTGATTTTGTTAATGTTTATGATTTGTGTTGTGGAAAAAGCTATTTAAGCTTTGCTGTATATTACTATTTCAAATTTATAAAAAACATAGGCATTTCTATGAAGTGTGTAGATTTGAAGGAAGATGTTATTGAGTATTGCTCAAATGTCGCAAGGCGCATAGGCTTTGATAATATGGAATTTGTGTGTGCAAATATAAACGACTATACAATGAACGATGAGCCTCATCTTGTAATTTCGCTTCACGCTTGTGACATAGCGACTGACATTGTACTTAATAAGGCAAGCGAGAATGGTGCGAGGGTTATTTTATCTACGCCATGCTGTCACCATATGCTTAATCACGAAATTTCTTGTGAGGGTCTTGAGTTTATAACTAAGCATTCTATGCTTCGACAAAAGCTTTGTGATGCTGCAACTGATGCGGTTAGACTTTTGAGGCTTGTAATAATGGGCTATGATGTGAGTGCACTTGAGCTTATAGATCCAGAGGACACACCTAAGAATATCATTCTTAGAGCAATAAAGAAAAAGAATATAAATAATAAGAGTCTTGAATCTCTCAAGGCTGAATATAAGCGGATATGCCAATTTTTAGTTGGAGATAAGGAAACAATATGGGATTTGAAATAATCACTGAATTTTCTGTTCTAAATCATTTAATCAAGGTGTTGCAAAAATGATTTACTTTTCCATCGTAATTATTGCTGTTGTGGTTTTGCTTATAATTTCGTTTGTTGTTTTCTTTAATATGGCTTTTGTTCGTGGGAAAATAGACGATTATATGCAAAGAGAGCATAGCGATCCTAAGCTTAGAGAGCTTCAGGTGCCAATGAGGGCTGGAGTTCAATGGTATTTTAAGCAAAACAAAGAGGATGTTTATATTAAAAGCTATGACGGCTTGAGGCTTCACGCGGAGCTTATAAGGGCAAATGAGCCGACTGATAAAATTGTTATTTTGTTTCACGGCTATAGGTCTATGGCACGAAATGATTTTTGCTGTGCGATGCCTTATTATAATTCGCTTGGAATGGATGTTTTGCTTGTTGACCAAAGGGCTCACGGCTTGAGCGAGGGAAAGCTAATCACTTTTGGAGTCAAGGAGCGTTATGATGCTTGCTCGTGGGTTGAATATGTTAAGAGCACTTATGGCGAGAGTAAGAAAATATTTTTGAGTGGAATGTCAATGGGCGCATCAACTGTAATGATGGCTTCTAATATGGTTGAGGGAGTTTCTGGAATTGTTGCAGATTGTGGTTTTACCTCTCCTAAAGAAATAATACAAATTGTTGCTCAAAAGCGCTTTAAGCTACCTAAGTGGTGCGTTGCACCTGTTGGATTGCTTGCAAAGGTGTTTGGCGGTTTTGACTATTCTTATAGTGCTAAAGAAGCTCTTGCAAGCGCTAGTGCGCCGGTTTTGTTTATTCACGGCTTGGCAGATGATTTTGTGCCTTATTATATGACTGACGAGAGTTATGAGGCTTGCTCGTCTAAAAAACAAAAAATATTAGTTCCTGAAGCGCCACATGGCTATTCGTTTTTGTTTGCACCTGATAAGGTAAAGGTAGCGCTTGAGGACTTTATATTGAAGCAATAATTGGAGGAAGTTATGCAAAAAATTGCAAGCTTTACTGTTAATCACGATAATATAAAACAAGGGCTTTATATATCGCGAATTGATGGAAACATTACAACCTATGATATGAGAACTCGAGTTCCTAATTGTGGAGATTATATGGATAATCTCACTATGCATTCGGTTGAGCATATGTTTGCAACCTATGTACGCAATAGCGATAAGAGCGAGAATATTATTTATTTTGGTCCTATGGGATGCCAAACTGGCTTTTACTTGCTTGTTAGAGATTTAACTCCTGCCGAAAGTCTCTCTCTTATAAAGGATGTTTTAGAGAAAATCATAAACCATAAGGGCGAAATTTTTGGTAATAAAAGAGAAGAATGCGGCAATTATCGTAATTTAAATCTTGAGGCAGCACAGATTGAATGTCAAAGATACCTTAATGTTTTAAATAGCACGGAGGTGACCTTTAAATATGAGTAAGCTTATTGGTATAATTGGTGCTATGGATATCGAGGTTGACGGAATAGTTGCTGATATGACTGAGATTTCAATAGAAACAATTGGCACAATGCGCTTTGTAAAGGGAAAGCTTTTTGATAAGGACATTGTTGTTTGCAAATGTGGAATAGGAAAGGTTTTTGCTGCAATTTGTGCTCAATCTATGATACTTAAATATAATCCCGATATTATAGTTAACTCTGGTGTTGCGGGTGCACTATTGCCTGAATTATCAGTGCTTGATACTGTTGTTGCTACAGATGTTGTTCAGCACGATATGGATACGAGTCCTCTTGGTGACCCTGTGGGATTGATTTCTGGAATAAATGTGATAAAAATAAATGCCGACGATAAGGCATCACAGCTTATAGTTGATATTTCAAAGGGGCTTGGAATAAATACTTTGAGAGGAACGATTGCTTCTGGTGACCAATTCATTGCCTCTGCAGAGAAAAAAAGCATTATTTTTGATACCTTTGGTGCGCTTGCTTGTGAGATGGAGGGCGCGTCAATAGGACAGGTTTGCTATGTAAACAATGTTAAATTTGCCATTATTCGTTCGATTTCGGATGGTAAGGGCGAGGCGCTTGATTATTTTACCTTTTCTGGTCTTGCGGCTGAAAGGGCAATTAAAATATTGAAAAAATTTATAGAAAAATACGAGGTGTAGTATGAGACTTGCATTGCAATTGTATTCGGTAAGAGAGGATATGGAGAAGGATTTCCTTGGAACTCTTAAAAAGGTTAAGGAAATGGGCTACGAGGGCGGAGAGCTTGCTGGACTTTACGGAAAAAGCGCACGCGAGGTAAAAGCTTTTTGTGCTGAGGCTGATCTTATTCCCGTTTCTGCGCACGTTGCTTATCAGGATTTGATGCCTGATATTGATGGGCTTGTTAAGGCATATAAGGAAATTGGCTGTAAGTATATAGTAATTCCTTATCTTCCCGATAATTTAAGATATGGAACTGAAAAATATCCACAGGTTGTTGAGGATATGAAGAAGATTGGCGAGGTATGCAAGGAGAACGATATTATCTTGTTATATCATAACCACGACTTTGAATTCCAAAAGACCGACGACGGAAGGTATGTTCTCGATGCCTTGTACGAGGAAATAGGGCCTGATTTGCTCCAAACTGAGATTGATACCTGTTGGGTAAATGTTGGCGGAGAAAATCCTTGTGACTATGTTAGAAAATATACTGGCAGAGCTCCTGTTGTTCATCTTAAGGACTTTTATGGAAGCAAAAGCAAGAATATGTATAAGCTAATTGGAATTGAAAACGAAGAGGAGCAAAGCGCTTCCTTTGAGTATAGACCTCTTGGATATGGTGTTCAAAATATTCAAGCGATTGTTGATGCAGCCAAGGACGCAGGTGCCTCTTGGATTGTTGCCGAGCAGGATGAGCCATCAATGGGCAAAACTCGTCTTGAATGCGCAAAAATGAGCATTGAATATATGAAGGATATAAATTACTAAATAAAAATCCCGCATTTGCGGGATTTTTATTCTAAATATCACTTTTATATAAATAACAATTTGGAAGAAGGCTAAAAAACAAGAATTTATCAAACAACTCGTTTTTGGTCGAGAAACATGTGAATTTTAATGATATAATTAAGTCAGTAAAACGGAGTGCACGACTGTTTACAAAAATGAAAGGAGCTTATTATGGAAAATAATGAACTTATAACAAATGCTTTGCGTTATATCAATGACGAATGCAAAAATAGTGAGCTTACCATTGAGGACATCGCTGTAAACGCAGGCTTCTGTACTGACTATTTTAATCGTATATTTTTAAATCACACAGGCTTTAATGTAATGGAATATGTTCGTTTCACAAGGCTTAGTTATGCTGCGACAGAATTAAGACGTACAGATAAATCTATATTTGATATAGGCTTGAAATATGGCTATGACTCACACGACGGATTTACTCGTGCTTTTAAAAAGCAATACGGAAAGACACCAAGTGAATACAGAGAGGAAATGAAAAATATTCCTGTTACATTTGCAGATTATAATATGAATGCAACATCAGGAAACGGAGTTGCTCACGCACTAAGTGAGTTTAAGCAAATCCCATCTGATATTGTAATTGATTATCTGTTGAAGCTCGATGCTAAAAAATTCGGCTATGATGCCTTGTCTATTAAATGGAATGGCACATCTATTTTAACCGATTGCGATTTTGAAGAAAACGGTTGCTTTATCGGTGCAGATATGTTTTTTGAAGAAAAGCCTTATTTATACTTGCACATAAGACACAAGGAAGATATTTCAAGATATGTAAAAACGCTTGTAAAGCTAAATCCAAGTGTTATTCAGTTATCAGTTGAGGAAGAAATAAGCGAGCAAGAAATAAAAGACTGTTTAAGCGATATAAGATATAACAACCTTAATTCTTTACCACAGACTATGTATTTTGGTGAGCCCTTTGAAATTTCACAATCAGAATATAAAATGCGTTTTCTTAATGAAAACGATATGAGTAAGGCTCTTGCTTGGGCTGAAGAAATGAATGTTGAAAAGGGGTGGACTTGGGGACTTAACCATATATTAAAGCTACCTCGTGAAAGCCATCCGGATGATCAACCTATCGGTATGTTCTATAATAACAAGTTAATAGGTGTATCGAGAGTATCACTAATGGAAGCTCATGGATTTAAGATTAACAACTGTATTGTCACTGCAATATTACCAAAATACAAAACAGATAAATTACACGAATTGCTTTATAAGTTCTCGCTTAATGAAATGATTAAGCAAGGCTGTATTCCTTATGAGGATATGCAATTTGGAGAACAAGCGAAAAACAATGGCAATTTCACAGCAATAGATATTGGCTATGAAATTGTAAAATACACAAGATTAATAGAGTTTTAAACTCAACCTCCTAAATAGCGAGTGCTGATTTTTCGGCACTCGTTTAGTTTTTCTACCCGCAGTAGAAAAATATTCTCTTAAGAATATATGGATTTTGTTTCAAAACATGTTATAATAGAATTAACCTCGAGGAAAATTTTATAAAGGAGCACATATATGGAAAATTTCGGTGATAAGATAAAATCATTACGAAGAAAAATGAATTTGACACAGGAGGAACTTGCCGAAAGATTAAAAGTATCTTTTCAAACCGTTTCAAAATGGGAGAGAAATGCTTCCTTGCCGGATATAACTATGTTACCTATATTGGCAAATTTCTTTGATGTTACAACTGATGAGCTTTTAGGTGTTGATTTGGCAAAGAAAGATCAAAAAATTGATGAGATACTTGCTGAGTTTTTAAGGTTAAATACAGATTATGATGCAAGAGCAGAGGAGTTTATTATAAACGCATACAAGACATATCCTAATGATTATCGCATTATGGATAGGTATATGTGGTATATGGCTGGAGATTATGCTGACAATGACCCAGAAAAGCTACTTGCGAGAAAAGAGGAATTTTTGTCAATATGCGATAGAATATTAGACGGCTGTAAGGACACGCGTATTTTGTTGGATGCAAGAAATATGCAGGCAAAAATTTTGCATGCAGAAGGAAAAACGGACGAAGCCATAAAAATATACGGAGATAACTTCCCGGATTGGTATCAAACAGTACATCAAAAAATAGAACAGCTCTTTGCAAAGGATACTGACGAATATCGGGCAATGAACAAAAGAAACTTTTATGGATTAATAGATTTTGCTGTTTCAAAATGGGTTAGGATTTATTGGTTTGATAATAAATTGACACTAAAAGAAAAGATTGAAGTTTGTGAAAAAATCAGTGATTCTTTAACAACAATGAGAAAAGAAAACGACGACTTGATTTTTGCAGTATTAGAGCACAGATTTTTGACTGAGTTTACAGGAAGGCTATGACAAGCTGAGTGCACGGAAAATAAAATTTTTAGAATTTATGAAAAGAAGCTATTAAGTGCAAAGCATTTAACAGAAATGATCAAAAAAGATGATGTTATTTATGCGTTAGCAAAGCAATATAACGCTGAAAATGTATTAAAAAACACCATTGAAAGATTAAAGTCAACCAAATTTCCTAGTGTTGTTAGACTTCGTAAAAGCGAGAATTTCATAAAATTACTGAAAAAATATGAAGAAAAAGCTTAAATAAATTTATAATACCTCCTAAGCGAGTGTTAATTTTGGCGCTCGCTTTTGATGCGCAAAATTCACTTAATAATTTAGCTAATTATGCGTGATAAGTTATTGAAATATATGCATTTTTGGATTAAAATAAAGGTACAAGGTGCACTTTGAATTAAATAAAGAGGTGAGAAAATGAGATTGCCTATTTCACAAGTAATAAAGAGATTACGAAAAGAAAAGAATATCACACAAGAGGAATTAGCAAAGGTTTTGAATGTAACCTATCAATCGGTTAGCAGATGGGAAAATGACCTTGCATATCCTGATGTGGAGCTTATTCCGTTGATTGCAAGTTATTTTAATGTAACTACTGATGTGCTTTTTGGTACAGATGAAACAACCATAGAATATAAGCGACAGGAATATTTGAAAACAATCAAAGAACAAGAAAATATATACAACGACGAAGATTTTAAAAAATTCGAAAAAACTCTTAAAGAAGCGATAAAGAGTGTCCCAAAAGATGTGTATTTTCAATGGAAGCTATGTAGCCTATATTGGCGAATGGGAATTGATTGTGCAAAGAAGCACATTGAGGCTCTAAGAAAACATTCTTGGTTTGTTATAGAGAATGACAAATCAATAGAAGGGGACTTCCGTACTGCTTGCATAAGAATAATGATTAGAGTAGAGGATGAGGATAAGCTTGAAAATTGGACAAAATATGTAAGCGACACCTTTTATACCTCTTTGCCAAGTATTTTGACATCACGATATGATTATAGAAACGAGATTGAAAAATACAACGAGCAAATTCAATGGAATATAATACACGAATTGGAAGACATTTTTGATAGAGATTTTTGCAAAAGAGATG
>JAFTIV010000062.1 GCA_017456685.1 Clostridia bacterium
CTAAGCTTTTTGCATACGGAGTTGAAAATCCAATAAGAGCAATTGAAAACCTTACCGCAACAACGCTTCGTAACATTATCGGTGATATGGAGCTTGACCACACACTTACATCAAGAGATACAATCAATGCAAAAATTCGTTCAATTCTTGATGAGGCAACAGACCCTTGGGGCATCAAGATAAATAGGGTAGAGCTCAAAAACATTAAGCCACCATCGGAAATTCAAGACGCGATGGAGAAGCAGATGAAGGCTGAGCGCGAAAGAAGAGAGGCTATTCTCCGTGCAGAGGGAGAAAAGGCAAGTAACATTCTCGTTGCACAGGGTAAGAAGGAAGCAAGAGTCCTTGAGGCTGAGGCTGATAAAATGTCCGCCATTCTTCGTGCTGAGGCTGAAAAGGAAGCAAGAATTAAGGCGGCTGAGGCAGAGGCTGAGGCGATTCTTAAAATCAATCAGGCTCAAGCTGAGTCTATTCGCTTAATTAACGAAGCAAATCCTGTCGAGTCATTCCTTACACTAAAGAAGCTTGAAAGCTTTGAAAAGGTTTCTAATGGTCAGGCAACTAAGGTAATTATTCCAAGCGATCTTCAAGGCGTTGTTGGGCTTGTAAATGCAATTGCAGAGTCCACAGATAAAAAATAAAAGGCAAACAAAAAATCCCGACAGTTGTCGGGATTTTTTTATGTTGTATGGAATTTATAAATTTAAAAATTCAATTATTCAAAATTTCTCCATAAACGCATTCGCTATCACTGCTTTTGAGTAATACATTTTCAATTTTTCCGCTTAAATTATGCTCGCCCTCAACCTTTATTTCTATGAAGCTTGGCGAGTGTCCGTGAGAGCATTCGCCATCAAAGGCTTCGAATAGAACAGGCACGATTTTATGCGTATTTACATACTCAGCAAAAAGCTCCGTTCTAATACCAACCTCTAAATTAGACAATTGTCTAAGACGCTCTTTTTTTACATTCTCTGGAACTTGATTTGGCATATCATATGCAACAGTTCCCTTGCGCTTAGAATAAGGGAAAATATGCAGGCGCATAAACCTTTGCTCGTTGAAAAAGCAGAGGGTTTCATTAAAATCCGCATCTGTTTCCTGAGGAAATCCAGTTATAACATCTGCACTAAGCATAAGATCAGGAATTTGCTCCTTCATATACTCAATGTTATCTCGTGCCGTATCAATGTTATATTTTCTGCGCATAAGATTTAAAATTCTTGTACAGCCTGTTTGCATTGAAATATGGATATGAGGCATAACCTTATCAAGGCATTTAATTCTATCAATAAAATCCTTGGTAAGAGAAACGGGGTCAAGTGAGCCTAAACGAATTCTTTCAAGTCCTTCGATTTCGTTAACTTCACAAAGCAAATCCGCAAGAGAATAGCCGTTTTTAAAGTCTTTTCCGTATGATGCGGTTTCGATTCCAGTCAAAACGACCTCCTTGCATCCTTGTGAAACGGCATTTCTAACCTCGAAAAGAATGTTTTCCTTGCAGTCGGAGCGAACACTTCCACGAGCACTTGGAATGATACAATATGCACATTTTGATTCACAGCCGTCTTGAATTTTTATAAATGCTCTTGTTCTGGTCATGGGCGCACCAACAGTCATTTGATCGAATTTAGAAGAGAATATACTTGGCATATAGGCATATTTTTCTTGCCTTTTATTAAGAAGCTCAAGCGCCTTTTGCGCGATGATTGATTTTCCGTTGTTACCACAGACAAAATCAACACCATCAATTTTTAAGGCGTCCTCTGGATTTACTTGAGCATAGCAACCGGTAACTATTACAATAGCATCAGGATTTTTAGATATACATCTGCGAATAAATTGTCTTGATTTTCTGTCGCTTTCAGCAGTAACTGTGCAGGTGTTTATGATATAAATATCGCAAATTTCGTCCTTGTCGCATATGTCGACGCCATTTTTCGATAGCTCTTGCATAATCGCATCGCTTTCATATTGATTCACCCTACATCCAAGAGTTAAAACGCTCGCTTTAATGCTCATTGCTATATCCTCCCTTCAAAATGCTTCTTATATTTTAACATATTTTTTGTGTTATGTAAATCTTAATTTCGACAAAAAATTAAATAATTGAAAAATTCTCTTGCAAACTCACACGCGTATAGATTATAATAATTGTAGAACTTAGTAAATGAACGAGGAATTAAAAATGGGTAAGCTTTTTGTATCGAATCATCCAATAATAGCCCACAAGCTATCAATTATGAGGGATGAGAATACTCCTAACGATGTCTTTAGACATATGCTTGATGATATATCGGCACTAATGTGCTATGAGATAACCAAAGATTTACAGCTTGATGAATATGAGCTGAAAACTCCAATCAAACAAACGACAGGTAAGCGCTTGTCTGGGCAAGTGGTGCTCGTTCCTGTGCTTCGCGCAGGACTTGGAATGCTTGATGGACTTGCCAAGCTAATTCCAAATGTGAAAATAGGACATATAGGGCTTTATAGAGACCACGAAACTCATAAGCCTGTAAAATATTATTGCAAGCTTCCTTCAAATATAGAAAACAGCGAAATAATTGTTGTTGACCCTATGCTTGCAACAGGTGGTAGCGCGGTTGATGCAATTCAAATGCTTAAGGATGAGGGCTGTAGGAATATAAAATTTCTTTGCCTTGTTTCGGCGCCTGAGGGCGTTGAATTTCTTCAAAGGAGTCACGAGGATGTTGATGTTTACACCTGCGCTCTTGACGAAAAATTAAATGAAAATGCGTATATTGTTCCTGGTCTTGGCGATGCAGGAGATAGGATTTTTGGTACTGACTAATGAGAGAATTTATAATAAATGCAAATGATGCAGGGCAACGCCTTGATAAATTCGTTCAAAAGGCGGTGAAGGGAATACCTGTTTCCCTTATGTATAAAGCTATTCGCTTGAAAAAAATAAAGGTGAATCGAAAAAGAGCTGAGCAAAAGCAAATGCTTTGCCTTGGTGATACTGTTCAAATGTTTTTGCCAGAGGAGCTTTTTGGAGAGAAAATAGAAAAAAATGAGCTTCTTACCATAAAGCCAAGCATAAACATAGTTTATGAGGATGAGAATATTATTTTGTGCAACAAGCCAGCTGGCATTCTTGTCCATAGTGGAGACGGAGATGGCAGAGTAAGCGGAGATGGTGCTGTAGAGGACAGAAACACCTTGATTTATCATATTCAAGCATATCTTGCACAAAAGGGGGAATATGAGCCGTTGCTTGAAAGCTCATTTGCTCCCGCGCTGTGTAACAGAATTGACAGAAACACAGGCGGAATTGTCATATCTGCTAAAAACGCACAGGCACTAAGAGATATAAACGCGAGGATACGAGATAACAAAATAACGAAGCTTTATTTGTGTGCAGTACACGGTAAATTGCCTAAAAATAGCGACATGCTCGAGGATTTTTTGATAAAGGATGCTAAAACAAACACAGTAAAGGTTATAAAGCAACAGGCAAGGGGCGCAAAGAAAATAATAACAAGGTATAGAGTGCTTGAGTACAATAAATCAAAGGATTTGTCACTTGTAGAGATTGAGCTTGTTACAGGAAGAACTCATCAAATAAGGGCGCATATGTCATTTATTGGGCATCCTCTTTTGGGTGATGGCAAGTATGGAAGCATCGAAAATGATAAGCGTATGGGCTATAAGCATCAGGCGCTTTATTCATATAAGCTACGCTTTGGAAATGCTGAAGATTCCATAGCTGAGTTAAATGGCAAGGAATTTTCAGTTGACCCACAAACAATCTATTTTTTACAAGAATTTGACACAAAAATAATATAATTTTAAAAATATTCTGCTAATCGGTCGAAAATATCTTAAAAAAGGTGTTGACAAGTAAAATATTTTGTTATATAATTAAGATATAAAAATTTGTACTCGATGGCGTAAAGGAGAAACATATCGTGAGCAAAAACATTAAAGAGAGAAGATTGGGTTCTGCAAATGTGCCTGAGCAAAGCCGTGCAGAAATCGCAAAATCTGACAATAAACAGAAGCGCTCGGCAGGTAGAGCAATTCTTATTGTGCTTGTAGTTTTGGTACTTTTGGTTTCAGCTGCCCTTGTTGCTGTAAATATGCTCGTTGGTAAGCTTACCGAATCAATTGCTACTGATGGCAACTACAAGGATACAATTCCTGATAACAATCTTAATACGGACTACATAGAGGATGCACCTATTTTCTCGGATGTTGTTCAAAATAATGATAGATTCAAGGATTATGCTTACTTGGCATCTCAAAACCACAGTGCAGTGGTAAATGCTATTAAGGATACTGAGAATGTATTTAATTACGCAATTTACGGACTTGATTCATCTACTAATGATGTGGATGTAATCATCATAGCTTCCATTAACAAGGATACAAACAAGCTTCAATACATCCTTTTGGATGACAAAATGCTCGTTTCAATTCCTTATACAGGCGTTGTAGGCTGTCTTGAGGATGCATACGGCATTGGAGGCGCAAACCTTCTTTCAAGGACAATTGCTCAAAACTTCGGTGTTGATATCGATGGCTATATGCTTCTTGATATGGAGGGCGTTGCTAACTTGGCTAACAACCCAAGCACAAAGCTTGAGATTGCTATGACTAAGGAAGAAATCGCAGCTCTTAATGAGGCTGTTGAAAAGATGAACGAAAGATTTGCAGGATTTGAGGGCTTTGAGGCTCTTGACAAGCTTGATGATAGCGCTGATAGAACAGTTACTCTCGAGGGCTACTATGTAGTTGCATATGCTCGTGGTAAGGGTGGACTTGATGATACAGCAGTATTTAAGCTTCTTGCTGAATCAACAAAGGCAGCACTTAGCAAGGGTGTAACAGGAGCTCAAGAGCTTGCTGAAATCCTTAAGGAGAACGCAAGAATTTCAACAACTGCTGATGATTTCTCATCACTCCTTCAGCTTGTTGCAACCGCTGCCGATGATATCTCTGGTAGCGTAACTGCAGAGGACTTTGCTGATGTTTTGGCAAAGGATAAGCTTATGACAAAGGATGTTTACACTAAGGACGAGAATGGTAAGACCGTTGTAATTCCTTATGTAGTAGTTGATGATTACTCAGCTATGGTTGCTGAGCTTCAAAACAAGCTTTACAAATAATATCTAAAACGGCAGGTAACTGCCGTTTTGATTTGCTATTTTAGTCAACCTTTTTGTCAAGAAAGGTGACAAAGGAGAAATATGAAACTAAAGGATAAGGTGCTTGAGATTTTGGCATCAAGGCAAGGAGAGGCTATTTCTGGTGAAGAAATTGCCCAAAAAATAGGTGTTACAAGAAATGCGATTTGGAAGGCGGTAAATCTATTAAAAAAGGAAGGCTATCAAATAACATCATCTCATGCAAGTGGCTATGTGCTTTCAAACGATACAGAGATATTTAATGCATCAAAAATAGAATCATTTTCTAAAAATGATATAAATGTAGTCATTGTAGATAAGGCAACATCCTCGAATGATATCGCAAAGGAGCTTGCGAAAAATGGTGCGCCAGAGGGAACCTTGGTTGTTGTTAAGGAACAGAGCAATGGACGAGGCAGAATGGGAAGAAGCTTTATCTCAAATGAGGAAAACGGGCTTTATATGAGTCTTATATTACGCCCTAAGCTGTCAGCACAAAAAGCTGTGAAAATCACCGTAATAGGAGCGGTGTCTGCCCTTGAGGCGATAGAGAAAACCTCGGGTGTACAATGCTCCATAAAATGGGTGAACGACATTTTTATTGGTGATAAAAAGGTGTGTGGAATTCTCACTGAGGCAGCAGTAAGCATCGAAACTGGAATGCTCGATTATGCTATTTTGGGAATAGGAATAAATATTACTCCGCCAAAAAACGGATTTCCAG
>JAFTIV010000063.1 GCA_017456685.1 Clostridia bacterium
CATACATTATCGCGGGATGCGTCTAAGCGCTTCTTTTCACCATCGCTTAGAGCATCGGACCTGTTTTGAAGAAAGAAATCCAGCATCTCATACATTTCAAAATAATCATAGTTGGAGCTACACCAATAAAAACCACTTAGCTCTTCATAAACAAGCTCGTATTCCTCGCTCCTGCATGCCTCGCTTTTCCTGTAATAAACCTCCGCAAACAGAGCGTGCATTGAAACGATTTTAGATTTTTTATTATAACGAAGGAATGTCTTTCTTGCAAGCTCGTTTATTTCGTTGTTCGAGTCAAGCTCCAAAAGCTCCCTCAGCTCCGTTCTTGCAATTCCCGTAGCTGGAGAAATAAGGCACAGAGCATTAAGCACTCGCCTTTCTTTGTCATTAAGCTTTGCAAAATCATAAAGCGCGCTAAGGTGATCAAAGGCACTTGCTCTTTTCATTATTTTGGCAGTTTTTATTTTTTCGCTACTCTCAAGAAGCTTTTCCTTTATGGCAAGAATAGAAATGTCGCCCTCAAACATAATCGCGCTTGCCATTTCGATAGTTAATGTGTGACCATCAACATAATCGAAAAGCTCTATAAGCCTTTTGTCGGCCTCCGCTCGGCTCAGCCCATTGTCCTCGTCAATATTAGGGTAATAAGAGCGCACGAGAGCCAAAAGCTCCTCGTTCTCCATTCGTCCAACCGTGCACACAGGAATTCTTCCCTCATCACTCAAGCCGTCGCGAGAGGTAATTATTGTCTTACATTTAACATTGCGAAGCTCGTCCAGCACATCCTGCTCACACATTTCAACATCACAGCTATCGAAAATAATTATCGTCCTATGGCTTAAGAACTCAAGCTTTCGTTTGTTCTCTGCATAGCGCTCTTCAAACGAAAGCTCGCTTCGGGAGAACGGGAGTGACGCTATAGAGTTTTTTATTCCATTTTTTGCCGCAACAATATACGCGCCTATGTACTCTGCGGAATTTCGGCTAAAGAAGGCTTCAGCAAGTGTTGTTTTTCCTGTGCCCCCTTCACCCTTCAAAACGACGATATTGTTGCTATTAAGTGAGTCCTTCAACCACTCAAGCTCTCTTTCTCTGCCGACAAACTTGTCGTTTTCACTTACCATTCTAAGCTCTCGTAGCTTTTCTCTTTCACTCTTTCTTTCGGCTTCATCTACAATCAAAAGCTCAATTTTGTTAAGCATAGTGGCAACAAAAGCCTGTTCTGGCTCGTTTTCCGTCACAAAGACGGTAGAGGTGTTGCATAGTTGCTTCGCTGTCTTGCCTCTAAGCGAGCAAAAAGCCACGGGCACGAGTCTTTTGTTGTGCTTAACTCCAAGCTCAATCTCTCTCAAAATCACCTTTTCCTTGCCATCAAAAGCCTCAAAGGAATGCTCCGTAATTATTGGCACCATAATATCACAGCCAACGGCGTTTTCCTTTGACCAAATATCCCATCTGTCAACACAGTCTTTATCCATTGCAATAAACCTAAGTAATATTCCCTGCGCCTCATATTTTTCTGCAAGCGACAAAACAGCACTGTATGCTATATCCTTCAAATGTTGATCGGCTCCACAATATGTGAAAAATATTTTAATCTCAGTTGTCATCTTGTCTCTCCTTGAAAATTTCTTGTTTCGCTTGTGCTCAAATTTGGGATTCTATTTTTATATTATCACACGCGTGCGCAAATTTCAACAATTTTAGATTAAAAAAGCATACTTGAAAAATTCAAGTATGCTTTTCGTTCTCATTATTCAGCCTTTGGCTTATTTTTATTCTTCTTTGCGAGCCTTGCCTCTAATTTTTCCTGCTCAAGTGTGGCATCAATCTCCTCAACGAGGGCGACAACATCCTCAGGCGAGGACGCAATCTTGTCTGCGCCTGCCTCGGTCAGCACCTCGAGCCCACGATAGCCCCAAGCACAGCCGATTGACTTCATTCCTGCGTTTTGCGCGGTCTTGATATCAACATCGCTATCGCCTACGAAAATGCACCTATCAGGCTTTGTGCCGAGCTGCTTAGCAACGAAAAGTGCCGATGCTGGGTCTGGCTTCGTTGGAAACTCCGCGTGGCCCTGAATAAAGGTAAACACGCCCTTTCCAAACAAGCTCTCAATAATATTTTTTACAAACAAATGCTGTTTATTTGAAAGCACAGCGAGCTTATATTCTCTGCTCCTTAGCTCCTCAAGCATCGCTCTTACTCCGTCATACGGCTTAGTTTTGTCACAGTAGCACCTTGCGTATTCACCCTCGTAAACGCCTATCGCACTATCGACAATAAACTCTACCCTTTGCACATCCTTGGGAAGCGAGCGCCTTACAAGCTCCCTTGCCCCGTTGTTTATAAACTTGATAAGCTCAGTACGCGTACGCGTCTTGTAGCCAAGCCTCGTAAGCATCGCGTTGATTGCTGTACGAAGGTCGCCCATTGTGTCGCAAAGCGTACCGTCAAGGTCAAAAATAACTGCCTTTATCATAATAATTCCTCGCGTGAAAAAGTTTAGATTATCTCTTAGTAGCTATTTTACCACATTTTAAGCCAAAAATAAAGACCTTTTATGATTTATTTTCATCTTTTTCGCTCGCGCTCTTGTCCTCGCCCTTGCTCGCGCTTGCATCTGCATAGCCCTCAGCGAAAATATAAGCACAAAGAGTGCCAAGTGCACCGATAATTGTGCAAACCTGCTCTATTCTCATATTATCAACCCCGAAGGCAATCAAAACTGCGGTGACGAAGCCTATAATTGCAAGCCAAAGCTTTCTGCTTGTTAGCTTTTTCATTAGAAGATTATACACACAAGGGTGGCTACAATCGCGGAAATCAGCGCATCAAGCGCCTTACCAAGAATGCTCGAGGGCTTACTCTCAAGGTCGTCAAGTCGGCTCTCGTGGTCCTTAAGTCTCTCGTTATGAATTTCGACCATCTCTGTAAGCTTCACCGAGCAAACCTTAAGCGCATCTATTGTATCCGCGTGCTTGTCAAGCCTTCGCCTTGTCTGCGTGCTCCTTTCCTCACATAATTCCTTGTTTATTTCGTTCATTGGTCCACCTCTAAAACATATAGCTCGTCGCGCCCTGTGTCTAAAAGACGCACTCTGCGCTCGCTAAATAGCACTCCCGAGCCACGAGATAGCTCCTGCGCCTCCAGCCTGCAAATATCACCAACACGAATTCCAAGCTCCCTTGTCGGTCTTATGACATAATAGTGGCGCATTCTGTGCTCATTAAAGAGCGAGATTGCTCTTGCCTCAAATGCCATATAAAGCTCTCCCTCGGTCTCGGCAGGTATGCTCACCGCCTCGCAAAGCACTCTTTTTGTGTCGCCGTAGCTTCTGTCGTAGGCGCGAGTTATCGTACGGCGCGTCACGGGATACCATTGTAAGAGCTGAATATAGTTCTTATAGCCCGACACATCATAGACATAATCGACAAGCTCATAGGACTCCCTTGTGTCGCTAATTATTTTTCTCGATTGGCTGTTGTATGCCTTATCAACCTCGGCAAGCAGGTGGAACTCAAGCTCGTTTTTGTCACTATTGTAGCGCATTCTGTACCCGAGCCCGTATTCCTTAAATAGCCTTTTTAGAATACTTGCATAGCTTGTACAATAGTCGTAAACCTCTATTGTATCATAGGTGGTCGCAAGACCATATGCCGAGTAGCTGACACCCGATAGGCTAAGCGCGCTTGCAAGCTCTAAGGCGTAATTGTTGGGTGTTGCCGACGAGGCGTGAGGGATTGTGACATAAAGATGCTTGAATTCATCAAAAATCCCCGCCCCCGTGATTATAATTGTATCATCGCTGACCCTTACGCTATCAATCGTAAAGACGAGCTCCTCAACCACAATTCGCGCGCCTACGGCAGTCATTTCAAGCATTTTTTGGCTAAACGGCAAGGTAAGCCTTAGCTCTCCTGCATCCTGAAAGCACTCGCTATATTCAAGCTGAAGCGCGCCATCAAGGATTTTAAGAAGCTTAAAATCGTTTGTCAGTATTCTTATCTCCATAGCTCACCTCAAATAGCAGGGGGTGTAGCGAAAGGTCATAGTGCTTATTCCATTTCGAACCGCATAGCTAAAGACATTCTCGCCCACCTCAAGCTCAAAAAAGGTTGAGCCGAGAGAGGCTGTGTCTATAATATCGGTTGTCTCGCCTGTCTCCGCGCTTACAAGCATAATGCCCTTTTTACCGCGACGAGTGTCGATAATAACCGTATCTCCAAAGGAAAACGCGCGCTGAATATCTATATTCTCGCCCTCCTTGGCTATCATAATTCCGTCCGCGCTTGTCCTCATTTGAACCTCAAGCACAAAGCCAACCGCGCTATCTCCCTCGTTTATTACACGAAGCGATTCCTCGGGGCTTGAAACTCCGCCTCGGTTTCCAAAGATATAGGTTTTGTCGCTTTTGCTCTGCCAAAGTGGGGCTATTGTTTTGGCGATAAGCGTAAATTTTAGAAGCTTATTAAGAAAGCGCCTTTGGCACGAAAGCTCAGGACCATAGCTTGCAACCGCCTCAAGCCTGTAGTCGCCATCTACGATGAAAAAGGGCTTGTCCTGTGTGCATATTTTAGCAAGCGTGCGTCTGTTTTTCTCAAGCTCTGCGCTTATATAGCCCTCGATTTTTATCTCTCTTTGACCGAGCGTAATGCTATGAAGCACAGCTCCAAGAGAGCCACTTGCTCTGCCAAGCTGTGGCTTTATCTCGTAGCCCGATATTTCAAAGCTCTCAAGGCGCACCGCCTCGCCCTCAAGGCTGAGGCTTAGCCCGTCACTGCTCATCAGCATCATCGTAAATCACCTCCGTGTAAGCATCAAACACACCGAGAAGGCGTGTCATACCCGACACTGTGTCGTATTTTATTACTGTGCTTTTAAGCTCAATATCAAGCACCTCGCCTGCCTCGGCGGGAAGCTCGTCAAGCCCCGCACAAATTCTATCGAAGCAAAGAAGCGCACGCTCGTAGCTTTTTGCAACGCACACAAGCTCAAGGCGCGACACGCAAACGCCCGCATCGTACGAGCTTGGCTCGAGCTTTACAATTACACTCTCCTTATCAAGCTCGCTTGCGCGAGAGAGCACCTGTGCCTGAGCGCACTCCTTTATTTTATTAAGAATTACATCAAACATTTTCGTCTCCCTCCAAATCGTAAGCTCCTGTGTCGATAATTTCAACCGTTTCAAGGTGCAAAACAAGCTCGCGCCCTATTGGGCTTACGCTTATAACCCTTGCGCGTGCATCGCTCAAGCCTATTAAATCTCCACTCCTTATATCAATAGCATCGCAAATGCCATAATATGTCTTTTTTAGATAAAGAGCGCCTATTGTATTATCCGCATCGCGCCTATCGCTTGTCAAATAGAGTGCAAGGTTGCATTTGCCTATGGCATTCGCAACGCGTGTCTCCTTATCTACCCTGTAGGCAGGGTATTCTCTTTTTTCCCTCTCAAGCATATCTTAGCCCTCACAATATCTTGATTTTGCGAAGGCTTCTTAAATATGCAAGGACGGTGTTACTGTAGCCGTTTAGGTATTCCTCGCTCATTCCTGCGCGTGCAATCTTGGCAATACCATCAGTCCTTGAGTAGTCCTCGCAGACCATTCTTGTAAGCAAGGTGCTTGGAATTTCCTCTCTGCCCGTTACGCTCACCGCTATTGAGTACGCGTCCTCAAGAAGGGTACTTAGCAGGGTGTCCTTCTCTCCACCATTGATGGAGAGAAGGATTTTAACAGACGAGAGAAGCTCCTCGCTTGTTCTATTCGATTTTATCTCCATAGCCCTGCTCCCTTAGCTTATTCTACGAAGCTCTTTTTCAAGGATGCGATAACCTTGTTGTCGTTCTTTGCAACCTGAACGAAGGTAGCGCTTCTAATTTCACCTGAGCTTGCATAGAAGAAGCCTGCTGAAACATCGACAACGAGCCAATCCGCTGGGGTGATTTCTGCACCCTCCTCGATTAC
>JAFTIV010000064.1 GCA_017456685.1 Clostridia bacterium
CTGCCTTTATTTCCATTCTCATTTCTGTTTTCTGTTCCAAAGCGCCCTTGATTTCCAAAACATAGGAAATTTCAAGCACCCCTTCTTCTAAAATTCGGTTGTCAACCCTTTTTGCATAGATGCCAAGCTCAAAGGGCATATATGGAGTGTTATACACCGAAATTGTGCGCTCGCCTTGCGAGAAGAGCATAATTGTATTTATCGCCCCCGAGCGCGTAATTGTAACCTCACGGGGCTCGGCTTTGTTAAACGCGACAACGACCTTCGTGCCGTCCATACCGCTTTTTCCGTCCTCGAAATAGGTGATATGAGTTGTATCCCCGCTTGTCGTCATAAGACCGTCAAAATAGGTTGTTATAACATCTATCTCGTCAGCGCAAAGACCCGTGTAGGGGTGAGGCTCGTAAATCGGCTCATTGCCAAAGAATGCACTATCAAATAGCGACACTCCCCCTTGCTCGCTTTGCATTGTTGTTATTGTAATTTTGCACTTCATTTTTTGATAATTAACTCCGGAAGCTTGATGCTAACACGCGCATTGTCCGCTACGCTTTCTGTTATAAATGAGTTACCGCCAATCACCGCGCCCTCGCCAATTACTGTGTCGCCACCGAGAATTGATGCGCCTGAGTAAATTGTAACATTATCCTTGATTGTTGGATGCCTTTTAACTCCCGAAAGGATTTGCCCCTTTCTTGGAGATAGCGCACCGAGAGTAACGCCCTGATAAAGGCGCACGCGCTTACCGATAACTGTTGTTTCACCGATAACTATGCCTGTACCGTGGTCGATAAAGAAATACTCGCCAATTGTCGCACCTGGGTTTATATCAATTCCCGTCGAGCTGTGTGCGTATTCCGTCATAACACGAGGCACAAAGTCAACACCGTCCTCATAGAGAAGATGTGCCACCCTGTAAACGAAAATTGCATAAAAGCCGGGGTAAGAGAAGATAATCTCCTCCTTGCTCTTTGCCGCAGGGTCGCCCTCAAAGGCTGCCTCCGCATCTGTTATGAGGATTTTGTGAATTTTAGGAAGCTCGCTAACAAAGCGAGAAGCGATTTTCTCCGCCTCGGCAGAAACATTACCCTTGTTCTTGAAGGAAAGGGCAAGGGTAATTTGCTTTTTAATTCTGCCGTAAATAGAGAAAAGAAGTGGCTCCGCAAACGAAAGCGCATCACCCTTAGCCTCGTTTGAGGCGAAATATGGCGGGAACATAAGCTTCTTAATGTCGGCAAGAATATCTATAATTTCCTCTCTATTTGGAAGCGAGAGCGCCTCGGGAGTCATTGTAATTGCACTACCCTTGTAGGACTCAGTCATTTCCTTAGCAATTTTTGTAATATCAAGCATGAAAAATCTCCTTTTGTCATCTTGTGACAATCTTCTTTTCTTTAATAATAACACAAAGACTTGAAAATATCAAGAAATTGTAGTATAATTTTATTATATTATTAAATAAGGGGGTGTGACAGTTGAAATTAGAGCTTGAGAGCGTGTCAAACGCGCGCGACCTTGGCGGTCTTGTGGCGCGTGACGGCAGAAAAATAAAGCGCGCAAGAATTTTGAGAACTGCAAATATGTCAAGGCTAAGCGCGCGTGATATTTGCATATTGAGAGAGTACGACCTCAAATTAGTGCTCGATTTTCGCACCCGTACAGTAATGGACGCAAATCCAAATGTCCAAATTGATGGTGTAGAGTATGTTCATATTCCTATCGTCAAGGACCTGAATTCTCGTGTTACGAGCAAGGACGATTACGAAAAGCGCTCAATGGCGGACATTCTTTTGGGCTTTTCGGCGGATTTTGGCGGAAATGGTGTCTCTTGGATGAGGGAATTTTATAAAAACCTTTATTCAAGCGATTATTCGCTGTCACAGTATAAAATCTTTTTTGATTACCTCAAAAATAACACACAGGGCTCTGTTATATTCCATTGCACAGCGGGCAAGGACCGCACAGGCGTTGGCGCAATTTTGCTTCTTAGCGCGCTTGGAATAGATAAGGAGCAGATAATAAACGACTACCTTTTAACAAACGAAAGCACAAGGGCGGACATTGCCGAGGCAGAGGCGCTTGGCAGAGCGCGCGGGGTCGATGAAAAAATCATTGACGATATTGCCAAAATAAATGGCGTTATGCGCGAATACGCACAAAGCGTGCTCGATTTTATTGACACCTATCCCACCCCCGAGGCATTCTTTAAGGACAAAATGGGCATTGACGAGGCTTACCTCGCCGAGCTAAGGAATAATTACCTTGAATAAAGCGATAATAAGAAAAAGCCGACACATGGTCGGCTTTTTTGTTTATTCATCATCGCTTGGGTCGTCAATGAGCCTTGATGCCTCAATATCATCAAGCTCGGTGATTTCCTTGAGGCGGGAGTTGATTTTTCTTGTACGAGTGCCAACGAGCCTTTCCATCTCGTCACTTGCTTCGTCGAATTTCCTTTGAACCTTAGAGAGCACCTCGCCAAATTTGCCAAATTCGTTTTTGACAGCGCCAAGAAGGTCAAATACCTGAGCCGAGCGCTTTTGAATAGCGAGAGATTTAAAGCCAACCTGAAGCGCGTTGAGAAGCGCGGTAAGGGTTGACGGACCTGCAACATTGATTTTATACTCGCGCTGAAGCTCCTCAAAAAGCCCCATATCAAGAGCCTCAATATAAAGCCCCTCTATAGGCAAGAACATAACTGCAAAGTCGGTTGTGTTCGGCGGGTCTATGTATTTGTCGTGGATTTTCTTAGCGAAGGTCTTAAGCTCCTTCTTGAGCTCCTTTTTCGCACTCTCGTATGCGTCCTTGTCAAGCCTGTCGCTTGCGTCCTTCATATCCTGATACGGTGTAAGCGGGAATTTTGCATCAATCGGCATATAAACAAAGCTATCACCGTTTGGCATCTTGACAGCGAACTCAACAGGGTCCTTAGAGCCAGCCTTTGTGACCTTGTTGGTCTCGTATTGAGAGGGTGAGAGCGTTTGCTCGATAATGCTTTCAAGTGCGATTTCACCGACAATACCCTTTGTTTTAACATTTGTGAGCACGCGATTAAGGGAGCTGACATCCTTGGCAAGCCCCTTGATTTCGCCAACCGCGGTATTTACCGCACCGATTTGATTGATTACATTATCAAAGGAAGCCTTGAGACGGGCTGTAAGCGTTGCATCAAGCTTTTCGTCAACCGCCTTTCGAATAGCCTCAAGCTTCTCGGCGTTTTGTGTACGAATAGCCTCAAGACCCTTTGAGCTGGCATCGTGAATTTTTTCAAGGCTTTCATTTACAGTCTTTAAAATCTCGACCTGACCCGTTGCTGTCGCGGTCTTGATTGCGGTAATTTCCTTTTCAATGCGCTCGGTTTGCTCCTTTAGGCTTGCTGTAAGCGCGGTGTTCGATGCGACAATTGAGCTTGTTACAACCGTGCTCATATCGCCTATAGCCTCGCGCACGGCCTTTTTAATCTCCTCGCTATTATCGCTTACCGCTCCCTTTCTTGGCTTGAAAATAAGCACGCCAAGACCCACAAGGGCGAGCGCGCATAGAATTAAATTGATAATAATAAGTGCTTCCATTTCTATCTCCTTATGCTTTCTTATTTTATTTTATCACACTCGCATATGCCTTTACAAGGAGAAATTTAAATTTTTTATAAAACCTTATTGAAAAGCGCGCGTGCGTGTGTTAAAATTTATAATAGTAATAAAATTTTGGAGAAGGTCTATGAGAAAAACAAAAATTGTATGTACAATAGGACCTGCGTGTAACACCGTAGAAATCCTTACTGATATGGTAAAGGCGGGAATGAATGTTGCAAGGCTTAACTTCTCGCACGGAAGCCACGAGGACCACAAGAGGAACATAGATATGCTAAAGCAGGTAAGAGAGAGCCTTAATGCGCCTCTTGCTATTATGCTTGACACTAAGGGCCCTGAGTATAGAATAGGTATGTTCGAGGACTCAAAGGCGACAATTTGCGATGGCGACACCTTCACCTTTACAACAAGAGATATTGTTGGAGATAACACAATTGTTTCCGTAAGCTACAAAAATCTAAATAACGAGCTTGAGGTGGGCGATACCGTGCTTGTAAACAACGGCTTGCTTCGCTTCACCGTTGAGAAAATCGAGGACACGGAGATTATCTGTCGCGTAATTGCAGGCGGTGTGATTTCAAATCGTAAGAGTATGGCGTTTCCTGGCAAGGTAATGAAGCAGGTCTTCCTTAGCGAGCAGGACAAGCGTGACCTTCTTTTCGGCATTGAAAACGACCTTGACTATGTTGCTTGCTCCTTCGTTTCGCGCGTTCAGGATGTTTTAGATGTAAAGAATTTCCTTAAGGAAAATGGCTGTACAGATATGTCGATAATTGCCAAGATTGAAAATCAATCGGGCGTTGATAATATCGAGTCGATTTGCTCCGAATGTGACGGAGTTATGATAGGCAGAGGCGATATGGGTGTTGAAATACCCTTTGAGGAGCTTCCTGCAATCCAAAAGAAAATCATTACAAAGTGCCGTATGCTCGGCAAGCGCGTAATTACTGCAACTGAAATGCTTGAGTCTATGACGACTAACCCTCGTCCAACAAGAGCCGAAATTTCGGATGTTGCAAACGCGGTATTTGATGGCACAAGCGCGATAATGCTCTCGGGCGAAACCGCAGCGGGAAAATATCCCGTTTTAACAGTTCAAACAATGGCGAAGATTGCAGAGCAAGCAGAAAAGAGCGTTGATTACAAGAAAATCTTCCACACAACCGAGTTTAAGATTAAAAACGCAATGGACGCAATCTCACACTCTGTATGCGGAATGGCAATTGATATAGGCGCAAAGGCTATTGTCGTTTGTTCAATGTCGGGAATGACTGCAAGAATGGTGTCGCGCTTCCGCTCACCAGTTGATATTATCGGTCTTACAGTAAGCGAAAAGACTTGGCATCAGCTTTCACTCTCTTGGGGCGTTAAGCCTGTAATGTGCGAGGTTTACCCACAGATTGAGGTGCTTTTCTATACCGCAAAGAATTTTGCAAGGGAGCATCTTGGACTTAACAAGGGAGATAACATTGTTATAACAGGTGGCTCTCAAACGGGCTCGAGTGGTAATACTAATACAATCCGCATGGAAACCATCTAAAGAGGCTTGATATAAGGCACAGAACAAAGGCAAAACGGTTAAATGGATTAAAAATTTCATTTAGCTATAACAATATAGTAATTTATAAGGTTGAGATTTGCTCGCTTGAGCAAATCTCTCCTTGCAAAAAGGACGGAGCGCGAGCTCCGTCCTTTGTGTTATTGAGTTTTACACCTCTGCCTCGGGTGTGCCGTAAACTGCGTCGGCGGTGATTAGGTAGAAGTCAAAGCCGTTGAAGGTCTTTGTTTCAAGCTCTGTGCCGTCAACTCCCGCTTGAACGAAGTGAGTGCTTGTTGTCTCGCCCTTGGTTGTTGTTACAACAACGGCTGAAACAAGCTTAAGTGTGTAGTAGTTACCGAGTGAGCCCTCAGTTGCTCCTGTCTTGGAGAAGCCTCTGACCTCGATGCTGATTGAACTGTAATTGAGGTTTACAACCTTAACGCTGAAGCCCTTCGCTCCGTCTGCAAGCTCGAGAGTCTTTCCATCTATGATATCTGCAACATTGATGTCGCTGTTTACCATAAACAAGCCGATTGTTACGCTCTCGCCTGTAACCTCTATATACTCATCAAGAAGCACGGTATTGACAGAATAGCCAACATTAATTCCAAGATACGCCTCTGTTTCGGGGTTCGAGTAGCCCTTAAAGGTTATGATTGGAGCTTTTTCGCCATCGTGAATTTCCTTGCCTGCCATTGTACAGCCGTCGTTGTTACAATAGTGATTATATGTTCCATTTTGGTCAAAGGCTACATATTCAAGAGTGTGAATGATATTGTGAGCATCGTTTTTAGTAGAATATTCAGTGCAATTTTCGTCCGCAGTACACTTTTCCGCGGTTGTACAGTCGTAGTCTGTCACAAAAATGTGCTCGTTTGTTGGGTCAATATTTACCCTATCCATTCCAGCGCCACAGAAGCACGCACCCTCTGTGTAGCCTATTGTGATACAGGTTGGCTTAACTGTTGTTGAAGCATTAGGATTAGCTATGTGAGTTGTT
The DNA here is from genome assembly GCA_017456685.1 of Clostridia bacterium. Taxonomy (GTDB): domain Bacteria; phylum Bacillota; class Clostridia; order Oscillospirales; family CAG-272; genus RGIG2000. The sequence continues at coordinate 6,134 of JAFTIV010000064.1, forward strand.
GATTTAACATTTTTCCAGTTTGCAGACTCTGCATCTGCAATTGTTTTCCAAGTTACGCTTCCCCAATGAGGGTCGCCTACTTGATTTTCAGTTCCGTTGCAGAAATAGTAATACGCATTATAATTCTTGCTCGTATTGCATTTTAGCGCATCAATGCTGGTTGTGTTTGGGAAATAGAAGTGAATATAACCAGATTGAGTCATATTTTCTGTGATTGCAAAATCCGTCATATCGCCAAGATAAACAACATTTTTATCGGCAGTGTCAGTATAGCCTGTGAACTGGTGTCCATTCATAGTAGTTATTTTTGTTCCAAAAACTATCGTATCGTTCATACTTGCACAACCACGCAAGGTTATTGAATGGAAGGTTTCCAAGCTTTCTGGGAAGAAATAAACATCTTCTTTTTCAGGAATATTTGAACAGGTTGAATTGAGAATAAACGGCTCACTTACAAAATATGCTTCAGCGCAATTATAAAATGCACCAAGATTCCAAGTAGAATGTCCATTTATTTGTTCTATGTTTTTGGACATATAAATCGCTTCAAGTGATGTACAGCCAGTAAAAGTTGTGTGGTTTATTGTGGTAACATTATCTGGAATAGAAATCGCCTTAAGGCTCGTACAGCCTTGGAAGGAATTGGAGCAAATGGTCTCAAGCTTTGCGTTTGATGGAATTTCCACATATTCAAGTGCAGTACAGCTTTGGAATGGAACATAATTGCCATTACTACTTCCCCAGCCCATAAAGGTAATAGAAGCGGGAATGAAAACCGCCTTCAAAACAGTGCTTCCCTTTAATGCATTTTTAGTGATGTGCGTAATTTCGGCGGTATCGCCCGACTTCAAATAAATTTTGTGAAGGTTGGCAATGACAACAGACGAAACGCCATTATAGGCTCCACTTTCATCGGTTATTGTAAATGCGTGAAGTTCTCTTAAGCTATCAGAGGTATAGGAATTATACTTAACATATGGGAGCTTTGTGCTGTCGGTATTGTCAGCCCACACCTTGCACATTTGGCCCTCACCGTTCAAGTACCACAAAAGTGGGTGGTAAGCGTCATTTTCGTCCTTCTCCCAAAGTGGGTATTCGGTGCCGTTAACATTGTATGCTCTATCGTAAGCTGGAACATCAATAACTGGTGCTTCGTCTGCACTTACAGCAATTGTAAACAGGCACATAAAGGTCATTATTAGAACTGTCAAGAGTAAAAGTCTTTTTTTCATAATTTTTCTCCTTTTTTGTTTTAATTATGATGTAACAAAGCACTATGGTGCTAATTAATCAAATTGCTTAATTGCCTTAACGACGGACTGTACACAAAGCTCTATGCCCTTATCGCTTAAGTGAATATTATCAAATTCCTTTACATTGCCGTTAATATCCTCAGCAACCACAGAATACAGGTCATTAATCGTTATGCCCATTTCCTTTAAGCGTGGAACGATAATTTCGTTAAAGCGTTGAATTTTGTCATTATGAGTCCATTCGAACTCATCCCTTACTGGTGTAGTTGTGGAAAAAATAACATTAGGTGTGATTTTTAAAAGCAATTTTGCGATACGGGTCATATTTTCGATGTATTCCTCTTCTGTTGTGAAAAGTCCATCATCAAAAATTTCAGTGCAATCCCAATGACCGTTATTCCAATGAATTACATCAGCATCCTTTATGCTATCATTTAAGTCAAAGAGCATACGAAGTGTATATTTTGAAAATCGACAATTATCATCAGGTTGAAAGACCTCGTATTTATCGCCTAATAGTTCAGGCACTCGCGGACCGTAGCCCCACAAACGACAAGAATCACCTAATAAAACAACCTTTTTCATAAATTTCTCCTTTCTTGTTTATTTTTACATCTTGGCTGTACAGTTTTTTAAACAGAATTACTTTACAAGCTATCAAAGTGCTTATTGTTTATACCCTTTCAATAATAAGCCCCCTGCCCTTGCCGTATTTTGTGCCATCTTCATCATAAAAAATGTTATATATTACATTTTTATAGCTTAAATTTTCCACCTTGAACCACTTCCAAATACCAATTATGCGTGGCTTTACGACAAGCGTTTGTGCTGTTATATCAATACCTATAAGTCCGCGAAGAACGAGGTCGATAAAAGTGGAGTGGTTATAATCCTTACCTCTTTCATAACCGCCCTTTTCAGTCCTCCATCCTAATGCTTTGAGCTTTTCTCTTGAGGACCATATAGGCTTATCGGGATACATAACCTCATCAATAAAGCTATGCTTGCCCTTGTCGTCAACTATATAGTGCATATCTGCATAGATGCGTATAAAATCATACAAGTCATTATTTGTAATAACAGATTGCTCGTAACCGTTAAGCAAAGAAATAACGCCACTTATCGTTTGTGAGGTCGCAAACGGCCAAACATAACCGTTCCATAAGCATTCGTGAGGCATATCATATAGAAAACGCGGATGAGACATATCTGCGGTAGCAAAGCCGGTTTTTGCCTTGAAGCATTTGTCGTCCTTCAAATATTTAAACATACTTGCCTTGTCAACGTCGGGCATACAGTAAATCCAAGGATTGTAGCCTATAAGCTCTTTTGCATTCATCTCGGGGCGAATGTCCTTGTAAGAAATGTCCAAATTTACATCGTCAGCGTGAACGGCTTTATAAAAATCTCCGTCCCATAGCCTTTCATCTACAAGCCTTTTGATTTTTTTTGCTTTATTTTCGTAGAGCTTGGCTTTTTCATCATTTCCAACCAGTCTAAAAATTTTCGAAAGCGTGACAGCGTCTCCGTACATATAGGCATTCATCGTAGGGCGTAAGCCCTTAATGGCTTTTGCGCTTATTCCTTTTGCATAGCCGTTTTTCAGCCACTCATCGTGCTTTTTCCTTCCGTCAGGTTGAGGCGTTGACCCGCTGATTGACCATTCCATAGCGTCGTTATTGTCAAAGGACCAATAAAGACCGTTGTCGGTTAAATGTCTGCTTTCCCACTCCTTGAAATATCCTTCAAGCCTGTCGGCATTTTCGGTTACGAGGGCTTCGTTTCCTGTAACACACAAAAATTCGTACATAGCCGTAAGCGCAGGGGTGGAATAATTGTAAGCACGCCCGTCCTTGTTTTCTAAAAAGAAGAAAAGATAATCGTTAAGCTCTTTAGCGTTTGCAAACCAACGATACTCGTTAAGGTGGTGGAAAAGAGAGGCATTTATGGTGTTATGCTTGCCGGCCCACGGAACACTTGGCAAGAATTCGGTCATCATAAGTCCGTCTTCCGTGTTTTTTAGATGCTTTCTTATAGTCCACGAACGAAAAGCAAAGGCTTGTTCGATAACACCATCCGGACATTCCAAGCGTGGGGCATTGTCCTGCAAAAAGCGGTACGCCCTTTCGTTTGAAACGGCTTGTGTCACCGTTTCCTCATCGTTTGAGTTGAATTTATCTACATATGCTTTAAGCTTTTCGTCGGGGAACAAATCGCGGTCCTGCAGGCTTGCAAGGCCTATATATTCATCGTCCTTGCATCTTCCGTTATAGTAGACTCTCCACTTGCCGAGCTCTTCCAGCCAAATTGCACTCGGCTTGTAGGTGGCATCGCAATCCCATTCGTTTAATGTAGGAGCTATGATAGGATTAAGAGGGCTTTTTTTCCAACCTGTAATTCCGTTATTTGAGCGAGCTACGCAAACTCGTGCCGTGTCAATATCCTCATATCCTATATAGAACATAAGGTAGCCCATATCTTCCGTATGAATAACCTGACAACCGCCCAAGCGGTCCTGCTCAAACCAATTTTTCAAATCCTTTGTCAATATGGGATTTGCTTGGTGCTTTTTAAAGCAAACACCGTCACGGCTTTCCGCATAGCAAATGTGATTCGGCTCGTACAGCTCGCCCGAGGAATACCACATTTTATATACTCCGTTTTCGTAAAGCACACAAGGGTTCATAACAGCGCATTCCTCGTAAGGAAATTCGGGCGCAAGAATAGGCTTTGCCTGTGTGCGCATGAAATGTATTCCATCAACACTTTCGGCAAGTCCAATATAACTGAACATATCATTTTGTCCGGTGTAATACATTTTGTATATTCCGTCAACCTTAATAACGCAGTTGCGATTGATGTGATTTTCCCATCCTGAGTCCTTATTTGGGCAAAGCGTTATTATAGGCTCTGACCAGGAGATTCCGTCATTTGAAAAGGATACTGCGGTAGATGACTCTTTTCTTAAGGAAAAATCCATTCTAAGCTTGCCGTTGTCTTCCCAAACATACGCATCAAAGCAGGTGCCAAGCTCTTTTGTGCCGAGTACGGGATTTTTTTCATATTTAACAAAACCATTTACCATTTGTATTATCCCTTCTTGACAACGCTTTTTCCTTGCTGTATAATTTAAGTATACACTATAAGCACGCTCTTTTCAATAACATTATGTATGCAAAAATATGCAATTTGTAAGGTGAAAAATGGATATAAGAAATGAAATAACTTCAAAATATGTAAAATACTTTTATGCCGGTTACGACAGGCTTTTTCCTCTTTTCAACTGGTGTGGCGAGTTCGTTTGCGAGAAGGGCTTCTTTATTTCGCGCTCCGGCCCCGATTTTTCTATGGCTATTCATACGCTCGAGGGCGAGGGGGTGCTTGTGCTTAACGGAAATCGTTATTCTCTTACCAAAAACAGCATTGCCTTGCTTTGCGAAAACGACGAATACTCGTATTTCCCCGTTGAGGGTGGCTGGCGCTTCAAGTTTGTTCATTTCAAGGGGGATGCGGTTTATGGTATCTTGCGTGAAACGATTGCTCTGCGTTCTCCGGTTTTTGCGTTTTTGGATATATCTGGAGGCTTTGATAGCATAATAGAGTGTGCAAAAATCAAAGCAGATGAAAAATGTGCGTCGGGATCGGTTTTCAAGCTTCTCCATGCCTGCTACTTCGGCGAGCAGGAGAACATTGGCAATCCCATAATTCATAAAACGAAAGAGTTCGTCAAAAGCAATTTGTCGGCAGATTTGTCCGTTCTTGAGCTTGCAAGGCGCGCAGGATTATCGCGCCCGTATTTCACAGAGCTGTTTACAAAAGAAACGGGAGCCTCCCCGATGAGCTATATAAAGGAAGAACGCTTGAAATATGCAAAGGAATTGCTTTTCACAACCGATTTGCCAATATGCGAAATTGCTACTAATGTGGGGTATGAGGACACATCGTCATTTATAAGATTTTTTAAAAAGCACACAGGCAAAACACCCCTTGATTTAAGAAAAAGCAATCCCTTTAGTTAAGCCTTGTGCCGAGCTTCAAAATCAATGGCGATATTATATGAGCGAAAATTCATATATAATTAAGAGAACAGAAAAAAGCCGTTTGTGTAACGGCTTTTTACATTGTTTAATATATGAACATATGAAAATACATTTAATAAAGCAGAGAGAATTACAGCCTTAAATCAATTTTGCGCACCGTGTCTCTAAGGCTTAGAATATAGCTTGGAGATACCGAAAGCTCATCTATTCCCATTCTCAAAAACAGCTCGGTTAAGGAAAGGTCGCTGGCGAGCTCACCGCAGATGCCAACCCAAGCTCCGTTTTCGTGCGCGCACCTTGTCGCTCTGTCAATTAAGCGCATAATTGCCTCATGATGGGTGTCGCAAAACTCATCAAGGCTCGGGTTTTGTCTGTCGCACGCAAGGGTGTATTGAGTTAGGTCGTTTGTGCCGATGCTGAAAAAGTCCACCAAGGGAGCAAGCAAGTCGGCAATAATTGCCGAGGCGGGCGTTTCAATCATTATTCCAAGCTCGACCTCCCTTGAAAATGGCACACCCTGCGTCTCGAGCTCTGCCATTACAAGAGTGCAAAGCTCCTTTATTCTTATAACCTCATCTACGCTGACAATCATAGGGAACATAATTCCAAGCCGTCCGTAGGCAGAGGCGCGGTAAAGGGCGCGAAGCTGAGTCTTGAAAACCTCGGGGCGAGAGAGGCAAATTCTAATAGCTCGAAGCCCAAGGGCTGGATTTTCCTCTCTTGGCAGGGCAAAGTAGGGCGCTTGCTTGTCTGCACCTATGTCAAGCGTTCGAATTATTACTCGCTTGCCCTGCATTCCCTCAAGCACCTTTTTGTAGGCTAAGAATTGCGCCTCCTCGCTCGGGTACTCAGGTGAATCAAGATACAAAAACTCGCTTCTAAAGAGCCCTATACCCTCCGCATCATTAAACACCGCCTCACCAATATGTGAGGGAGAGCCGATGTTTGCATATAGCTTTACGCGCGTTCCGTCAAGTGTGACGCTTGGCTTGCCCTTAAGCTCGCGCAAGAGCTCCTTTTGGCGCTCGTTTTCTTCCTTGCGCGTTTGCATCTTAAGAAGCGAGTCCGCATCGGGATTTACAATAATTTCACCCGTATAGCCGTCAACACATAGAATATCTCCGTCGCGTACAGAGCTAAGAAGCTCCTCGCCAACGCTGACAACTGCACCGATGCCCATATTACGCGCTAAAATTGCTGTATGAGAGCTTTGAGAGCCCTGAGAGGTCACAAAGGCAAGCACCTTGTCCTTGTCAAGAAGAACAGTTTCGCTCGGGGACAGGTCGTATGCACAAATAATGCACTTTTCAGCCACATCCTCGCCCGTTTTCTCTCCCTCAAGGCAGGAAATGAGCCTGCTTGAGATATCCTTTATATCAAGCGCCCTTGCTCTCATATAGCCGTCCTCCATAGAGGACAGGAGCTCGCTGAAGCTCTGACAGGTAGAGAAAACCGCCCATTCTGCACACACCCCGTCGTGTATTATTGATAAAATGCTTTCGTTATAGTCCTCGTCCTCGAGCATCATTTGGTGTATCTCGAAGATTTGCGCGCTCGTTTCTCCCACCTCACGAAGCGCCCTTTTGTGAATATCTCGAAGCTGTGATATGGCAAGGGCTCTTGCGTCAAAATATCTTGAAATCTCAGCGGAAGTGTCGCTAATTTCGCGTTTTTGTATGGCGGGGAGGCTATTCCCAAGCACACGCGCCTTGCCGATTGCAATAGCTGTGGAAACGCCCTTGCCCTTTAATTTAATCATAAAGCACCTCTTTTAAGTAAACTTGTTTTGAAAAGCTCATTCGCTCTGCCTATATAGTATTAGCGGTACAGAAAATAAATATGCACATATTTTTAATAAGCCCTTGAAAAAGCACCCGTGCGGTGATAAAATATAATCGTTGAAAAAAGGCTTAGCCACCAAAAAATAGGCTTTATAGCAATTTTTGCTAAGAAAAGAGGAAAAATGAATGTTTTGTGTATAGGTAATAGCTTTTCACAGGACGCAACAAGATACCTTCATCAAATTTCAAACGATGAGATTTTTGTAAGAAATCTTTACATAGGCTGATGCTCGCTCGAGACTCATATGAACAACATAAATGAAAATAATGCTTACTATGAGTATCAAAAGAACGGCAGAAAGCTTAAAATGATATCTATAAATGATGCCCTTAAGAAGAAAAGGTGGGACTATGTGACGATACAGCAGGTTAGCCAATTCTCGGGAGTTGAGTCAACATACGAGCCGTACATAGGCTTCATAATTGATTTTATAAAAGCAGAGTGCCCAAGCGCGAAAATCGTTTTCCATAGAACCTGGGCGTACGACCCTGCCTCAACACACGGGGGCTTTGTTACCTATAATAATGACACAGAGTATATGTACAAGCGCATTATGGAGGCAACTGACAATATTGCTAAAAAATACAGCCTTCCTATAATCGACAACGCAACCGCAATTCAAAGGGCGCGCGCTCTTGACGAGTTTGATACATCAAAGGGGGGAGTGTCGATAAATCGCGATGGCTTCCACCTCTCGCTCGACTACGGAAGATACCTTGCAGGGCTTACTATGTATAAGTTCTTCACAGGCAAGAGCGCAATGGAGGTCGAGTATGAGCCCGAGGACACCGACCACGACATAATTATGAAGCTAAAGGCGCTTTAATGATTAAAGCATACAAATTAGCATAAAAGTATCGAAAAACGACACAGGTCGCACGAAAATTCTCGTGCGACCCTCTTTGTTTAGTCCTAAAAGGGAGTAATTCTGGAAGTATTAAGTGTATTTTTAAGTAAAATTTAAGTTATCTATTGATTTTTACTCTTCTTTGTGCTAAAATCTTAATGTTAAATTTAAAAGTACTCTCGGTACTGATAAGGAGACATTATGAATTTATTTGAGAAAATATTCTACACGCTCGATAACTGGCATATGACAACTCCAACTAACTATAGCTGGCTTCATATTATGTTTATCTGCATCGTTATTGCACTAACCTCGTTTTTGTGTGTGAAATTTAAGGATAGCGACGAGAAAATCGTAAGACGCATCGTGCTTATTTGCTGGATTACAATGGTTGTGCTTGAAATTTATAAGCAAATTGCCTTCGCAATCGGCTCGCCCGATGGTGGCGTAACCGCCAAGTGGGATTACGACTGGGGCTCTTTCCCATATCAGCTTTGCTCAACCCCTCTTTATGTGTTCCCGTTCATCGTATGGCTCAAGGAGGGCAAGCTAAGAGATTGTATGCTCTCATACATTATGACCTTCTCACTCTTTGGAGGCCTTGCGGTTTATGTTTTCCCGAACGATGTGTTTATAAGGTCGATTATCATCAACTTTCAAACAATGATACATCACGGAATTCAGGTCGTTATAGGAATATTCCTTCTTGTCCGCTACAGAAAATCGCTTGACATTAAGCGCTTTGTTAAGGCGATACCCGTGTTTGCGGTTTTGGTTGCACTTGCATTTACCCTTAACCTCACCGTGCGTCCAATTCTTGATGCAAACGGAATAACCGATTCGTTTAATATGTTCTATGTAGGACCTCATCACGCCTGCACACTTCCACTTCTTGAAATGATTTACCCAAATGTACCATATATCGTGTTTGCACTTATGTATGTGCTTGGCTTCTGCGTTGTTGCCTCAATCGTATTCTATGGCGCAAAGGGAATTGTAATTCTTACAGAAAAGATAAAGAAATATGCTGAAGCTAAAAAATCATCGCACCCTGCTAATTAGTCTTATTATCGGCTTTGCACTTGTCGAGCTTGTCCTCGGCATACTCGTGCAGACAACAGTCGGTGTGGCTGAGACGGTCGTTTCCTTTAGTGCTGTAGCCCTCGCGTGCCTGTTTGGTTGCTTGATGTGTGAGAAAAGCAAGGATTATCTCTTTACGCAGATAGGGCTTTGCTTTACCGTTTTTGCCGATTTGTGCCTCGTTGTCGCTGACCCGATACAGCGAGAGTGGGGAATGGTTTTCTTTTCGATAACCCAAATTGCTTACTTTGTAAAAATCTATCTAAATCAGCATACCCCAAGCCTAAAAAGGGCGCATCTTATTGCGCGAGGCTGTGCGATTTTGGTCGCCTTGGTGGCTACCTGTGTCGTTTTAAGGGACAAGACCGATTTCTTAAGCCTTATTTCGCTTTTCTATTATGCAAATCTTATAGTGAGCCTTGTCTTTGCCTTTATGGCGGGCAGAAAAATGCTCGTTTTCGCGATAGGACTTGCTTTCTTTGCGCTTTGCGATGCGTCGGTGGGTCTTTCCACAATGGCGGAGCTTTATATCAAGGTCAGCGAGGGAAGCGTGCTTTATTCGATAATTCACCCTGGCTTTAATCTTGCGTGGGTGTTCTATGTGCCCTCGCAGGCGCTTATCGCAATTAGTCTTGCTACCTCAAAATTAAATAACGCTTATCGCTCTTAGGGCAATAGTCCGTTGAGTGTAAAAAACCGCTGGTCATAGCGTCGGGTGCTAAAGGACAGTTAAAAGAGCCGGTACGGATTATTTCCGTATCGGCTCTTTATCATTGCACTGCCACTTTTAGTGGTGAGTAAGTGCGCATTTCCTGATAGTGTTTAGTGATATGCTGTCTTCGACAGCGTGATATTTTTGCTATCGCAAAAGTGATATTTCAAGACATTGTCTTGAAGTGATATTCTATTCGCCCTATAAACTCGCGAAGCGAATATCACTCGTCGCAAGACGAATATCACTGCGAAGCAATATAACTCGCCACAGGCGAATAGAGTTGGCGTTGTGTCCTTAGGAACACAACGCCATCGACCAGCGGTTTTTGCTTGCGAGCTAATCCTCGCTTGAGGTTATTCGTAAAACCTTGCCCCACGGTGGGGTTACATCCTCGTTGTTTATAACCCACATAACGGGAATGTCGTTTGCTACACTCTGCTTAGGAAACGGGGCATAGCCGTCGGTTAGGATTATTATTGCATATGGAGGCTCGTCCATTTCCTTTTCTACATAATCAAAGATTATATCGAAGTTAGTGCCACCGCCACCCTTAGGGCGGATAATTTCAAGCTCCTCTATGCTCGAAAACGGCTTTGGCTTAACGACAACTGCATCGAAGAAGCCGAGAAGTCCCTCTAAGCGACCCTCAAATTGAACTAAGGCTCCGCGCACCTCGTCGAATGCCTCTGTTACGAGCTTGTCGCTCATAGAGCCCGAGGTATCTATCATAAAGAGCAGATTTTTTACACTCTCTTCCTTTTCGTTGAAGTCGGGCATAAAGAACTCTGTCTCTCCAAATCGCCTGTCGGGGGGAGAGAAGGAGTAGTCGCAAATCTCCTCTTGAACAAACTCGCAAAGCACCTGCCTCCAGTCTGTTTGTCCCTTCTTTGCATCAAGTAAAAGCCTTTGGGCAAATCCGGGCATATTTCCGTAGCTCGTAGAGCTTTTGTCTATGCTTACCGCCTTTACCGCATCCTCAACGCGCGCTCTCCAGGTTGCTGAAAGCTCGCCAACGCTGTCGCTTATCTTGTCCCACCCTGAGTGGTCGTCAAAGGAGTAGTAATCATCAAGGTCGATGATTATGTCGCCATCACCGCCCGACGCTCCTTTTCTGCCCTTGCGCTTGCCATTTGTGCCTTGACTGCTACTGTCTGAGCCCTGATTGCTTCCCTTCTTGTTCTTCCCGCTTTTGCCACTCTTGCCATTACTCTTGTCGTCTCCGTCGCCATTACCATTGCCCTTGTCGCCGTCCTTGCCCTTTAGCCTTAGGCGAAGCATCAGCTGCTCGTAAACCTCCTCGGCGGTGTATTTGTAGCCCTCCTCGCCATCGGGCGCTAAATGGTAGGGAACACCACCAAGAGGTCTTATAGGAGAGCTCTCGGGGTCAACACCGAGGCTTTGATAGATGGTAGAGTTTACAACCGTGTCACAGGCGATGTTAAATTGCTCCTGATCGTAGCCGTCGCCTGAGTATCTAAAGCAATGCTGAAGCGCTACATGCAAAACCTCGTGCATAAGCACGAAATCGAGCTCCTTATCACTTAGCTCGTCAATGAAATCGGGGCTGAAGTAGATTTTGCGCGCATCGGTCATTGCTGTGTCAATTGTGCTATCGAGCGCAAACGGCAGATGCTCCAAAAGATAGCCATAGAAGCCATTGTCAGCCAAAACTCTCATTCTTGACATAAGAAGCCTTGTCGCGTATTCACGCACCTTGCCTGCATCAATTTCCATTCAAATACTTTCCTTTCGTGTTTAGCCAACGAGCGAATGATGGTATTTTCATAAGCTTTAGCTTGTAGTTCTCCTCGATTGACATATAGCCCTTAAGAAGCACGAACGAAAAGTCCGCGGGCATCTCAAGCGCGTAGCTTATTGAGTTTTCTATAGCCTTAAGGTCGTCCTTGTGCTCCCTTGCGTAAACGGTCATCGAGGACACAAGAGCATAAAGGGCATCAGTTGATTTAGGCATAGGTGAGCGCTTGCCAGCAAAGATGTCCTCTATCTTAGGAAGCGAGGAGAACACTCTGCACCAGGATATAAACTCGTGTGCAACACCCCCACCGATACAGCCCACAAGCATCGGGTAAAGACCCTCAACGCTATCACCATTGAGCTTGAGAAGGTTACTTACCATCTCCCACGAACGAGGCGTAGGGAAGGCAAGATTGTCGCTTAGGCTCTCGTTTTCAATAAGCATATCTCCTCTAAACGAGAGAAAGCCCGTTACCTTTGGAGAAACGCCTGCACGGATTGCCCAGCTCTTCCACGACTCGATATTTGACTCAATCTCAAGGTGGCAAAGACGATTAGCAAGCGCACGAGGCATCTTGAATGCAACGCTTCGGTCGGTTACACGGTTACCAGCCGCTATAACTATGCAGTTTTCTGGTAGCTCGTGCTCGCCGATAACTCTGTCAAGGGTGATTTGATATGCAGCCGCCTGAACCGATTGAGGCGCTGCCGATATTTCATCAAGGAATAGAATGTTTACAACCTTATCGCTCTTGTCCATATCGAAGATTTTAGGCTTTAGCCATATCGAAAGGGTCTTGTCGGCATTTGAGGTTGGTATTCCGCGTAGGTCAATAGGGTTGAAAAGAAGCAGACGAACATCGGTTATCTTGCAGGTCTTGCCCGTTTGCGCCTCGATTTTCTCGCCAAGCTGACGAATTGCCTGAGATTTACCTACACCAGGCGCACCCCAAAGCATAACAGAGGGGATTTTGCGAAAGGGTGTTTTTGAGGCTATTGCTGATATGTAAAGCGCAGATAGGCTCTCAACCGCCTTGTCAACGCTAAGTATTGGTAATGATTCTGTCTTTATATCCTTCATATTTTATCTCCTGTTTTCTTGCTTTAATAGGGCGCGAGCATAGCTCGAGCCCTGTGAGACAGCTTAAGATGCACTAACACCAAGCTCCTTATCAATCTTAGCGAGAGCTCTTTGTAGCCCTTCGATTTTATCCTTATAGACATCTCTTTCCTTGAGGCAATCCTCAATATAGCTCTTTCTTATGCAGAGCTGACTAAGCGCGTCCTGAAGCTTGCTAAGGTGCTTGTCTATCTTGTCAATGAAGTTATCTATACGAGAGAGATAGCCACCGCTTGACTCGCCAAGCTCGACATAGTATTTGCCGTCGCGACGGAGCCAAACAAAGGGCTTGTCCTCGCTCATTCCCGCAGGGAGAACAATCTCAAAGCCTCTGTACTCAAGAAGAACGCTCTCGTCGGTTGAAAGCACATTATCGCGGATTGCTATCTCAAGCGCATCGCGCACGCTTTTTCTCTCCTCCTTAGAGGGGAAATCCACACAGCTAAGGACAAAGTCCTTATCCTTTGCTGTAAGCGTTACAAGCTTAGCTTGATTTTCGATTTTCGAGGGTAGGCTCTCAAGCTCCTGCTCCATAGCCTCAAGCTGTTTGAAGCGCTCGCGCCTGAGGATTGTAAGCCTGTCAAGCTCGTTTGAGGTTTCGACCCTTTTCTTGACAAGAGGGTTTCCAACCGCGATTGCCTTAACCTCGGCGTATGAAAGAGCAGTGTCGCTGACATCGCTTCCGCTACGCTCTCTTAGGTGTCCTGAAAGAATAGAGGTAATGAAGCGTTGCTTTGTCTCAAGCAATTGCCACGAGTAAGCATCAAAGCTTCCTGTGGTTACATAGCGGTAAATGAATATCTCGGGATTTGTGTTACCCTGACGAAGAATTCTTCCCTCGCGCTGAGTCATATCAGCAGGTCTCCACGTCACATCAAGGTGTTGAATTGCAATCAGCTTGTCCTGAACATTTACACCAAGTCCAAGCTTGAAGGTTGAGCCTATAAGAACTCTAATCTCTCCTTCGCGCACGCGCTTGAACATTTGCTCGCGAAGCTTTGGAGTAGTCGCAGAGTGGATAAACGCAATATCGTCCGAGGCAACGCCTAAGCGAATGAGCATATCCTTTAGCTCGTCGTATAGATTGAACTCGTCCTTCGGGGTGGAGGAGTCACAGAATACGAGCTGAGTTGCACCTATATCGTCGTAATCCCTGTAGAGCTTAAATACATTCCTTGCACATTGTGCAACCTTGGAATCGTACTTACAGGGAATATAAGGGTCGATAAGCCTCATATCAAGCGCAGCCTTCTTGCCGTCGGTTGTTATAAGAAGCAAGTTGTCATCCTTTCTCTTTACCTTGCCACATCTTACTAAATCCGCGCGCTTTGAGATTTGCTTTAGATATTTAGTAAAGTCCTTGGTTGGAGTGCAGATTGTATCGGTGTAGCCCTTAAAGTCGGGAACTCCTATGCTCTTATCTACAATATGGAAGTCCGCAATCGAGGCGAACAGAGCGGTAAGCTCGGGTAGATTGTGAAATCTTGAGAAGCGAGTGGTAAGACGATAGGTGCTTGTATCTATATCAATCTCAAAGTCCGTGTGCTTCTCGGCAAACATACCAATCCAGCTATCAAAGGTTCCAAGACCGAGCATCTTGAGCTCGCCATACTGAAGGTATCTTTGCATTGTAAACGCGTCGGTTATGGAGTTCGTAATCGGTGTTCCCGTTGCGAATACCGCGCCTCTGCCGTTGTTCCTTGCTTGAACGATAGAAACCTTATCGAGCATATCCTGACAGCGCGCGCTTCCTGCGGTGCTTATTCCGTGCATTCTCTCAACCCTTGAGTTGAGTGGCACATTCTTGTAGTTGTGCGCCTCGTCAAGGAAGATTGTGTTTATATTGAGCTCGTCAAAGAATATCTTGCCAAGGGTAATTTCAATCTCCTGCTCAAGCTTTGAAATCTTACTCGCAAGTGACTTTTTCTGCCTTGAAAAGCGGTCACTATAGAGATTTGCGGTTGCCTTGTTGTACTTTTCAAGCTCCGCCTCAAGAAGCGAGATTTTCTGCTTCTTAGAGAGTGGAATAAGCTCAAAGGAGCTGTATGCGATTATGATGCCGTCGTATTCCTCGTCACGCATTTTGCGGAGTATTTCGAAGCGCTTCTTTGGGGTGAAGCTCTTAGGCTCAACCGTGAGAAGCTTAGCTGACGGATAAAGGTCAAGAAATATATCGCGCCATTGACCAACAAGGTTGTTTGGAACGACATAAAGGTTCTTTTTTGAGATGCCCATTCTCTTGAGCTCCATTCCCGCGCAAATCATAATAAAGGTCTTTCCTGAGCCTACATCGTGTGCAAGAAGGGTGTTTGGAGTAAAGAGAATACGCGCAATCGCATTCCTTTGATATGGATAGAGAGATATATTAGGATTTAGGTTAGGGAAGGTGAGAAACGAGCCATCGAAGTGGCGCACCCTTGTTGAGCCGTAGCGCTCCTCGTATATCTGCTCGAGCCTTTGGCGCCTTTTTGGGTCCTTCCAAACCCAGCCCTTGAATTTCTCAAGTATAAGCCTTTGCTTCTCGGCAAGTAGCATGCTCGCCCTTTCGTTAAATACGCGCTTTGGCTTTGTGCTTAGATTGTGTCCGTAAACCTCGTCGTAAACCGCCATAGGTGCTTGATTAAGGGTCTTTTCGATTATATGAAGGGCATTATTGCCTTGCGCACCATAGGTGGATTCGCAAATGTTGCGATACGCGGTATATGTGTACCTTGACTTGTTTGGAATTTCCCAAGTGCCAGACTCGTCATCGTGCCTTGTCTTGAAGGCATCGGGTGAGTGGGTTTTTATCTTTCCTATAAGATATTCAACGAAGTCATCTACAATATCGGCAGGAAGCCAAGGAGAGCCAAGGGTTACATAAATGTCCTTGCTCGCTATGCGAGAGGGCATTACACGCTCAAGCGCGCTTACATTATCGCTAAAATAGCCCTTGTATTTCTCGTTTGCCTCGCTTGCTATTTTCCATTTGCTAAAGAGCGCACCGCTAAGGTAGGTATCAGCATCCTCCCAGCCCTTATAGAAGCATTCGTCCCATGTC
>JAFTIV010000065.1 GCA_017456685.1 Clostridia bacterium
AAATCACAAGTGAGCTTTTCTCATCAAGCTCTGCAAGAATAGCACATTCAAAAAGCAAGCGCGAAAAAAGCCCCTTATCGCCCTTTATATACACACCATCGGTCATAATCTCATAATCAAGTGTGGTCCTTTTCATAATCTCCTTTAAAATATCAAGATTAAAGGCAAGGTATTCTCCACTATATTTTTCGTTTTTTTGATTTAAATATGTAATTCTTTTAGTTGGATATTTCTCTCTAAAGAAGCTAATCAATTCATCAAGCACAAAATCACCTCTATATATTATATGAAAAAAGGCAGAGGTGTGTCTGCCTTTTAAAGTGATTTTATAATTATTGGTCTTTTTATAGGTGGCTTTTGGGAATAATCTATTGCTCTGTTTAGCACGCGCTCTGCCTCATCAAAAAGGGATTCGCTTGAAGCATAAAGTGTGGCAATTGTGTCGCCTTTTTTTACATAATCACCATATTTTGCGCTTAACATAATTCCAGAGAGATGGTCGATTGTATCGCCCTTCTTCGCCCTGCCCGCGCCAAGGAGCATTGAGGCAACGCCAACCTCCTGTGCCCTCATTTTGCATATATAGCCGTCAGCGCTTGCCTTATACTCCCTTTTAAAGGGTGCGCTAAGAAGCATATCGGGATTGCTTATTGCGCTATCATCTCCGCCCTGTGCCACAATCCAAGCCCTTAGTCTTTCAAGAGCCCTTCCTGTATCAATAGCATCGATTACGCGCCCTTGTGCCTCGTCAATTGATATATCAAGTGCCATAGAAGCCATATTTGATGCAAGGGCTACGCAAAGCGCGCGAAGCTCATTGTCCCCCTTGCCTGATAAAATCTGGATTGCCTCGTAAGCCTCAAGTGAATTTCCTACTGCTACGCCGAGGGGAGTGTCCATATTTGTTACAAGAGCCCTAACATTTCGTGAAAAGGACTTGCCTATGCTTATCATAGTCTTAGCGAGCAAAACAGCGCTTTTTTCGTCCTTCATAAATGCTCCGTCACCACACTTGACATCAAGGACAATTGAGTGAGCGCCAGAGGCGAGCTTCTTTGACATAATGCTTGAGGCGATAAGCGGGATTGAGTCAACGGTTGCGGTAACATCTCTTAGTGCGTAAAGCTTTTTATCAGCGGGCACTAAGTTTCCACTTTGTCCCACGACGGCAAGACCTATTTTTTCGACCTGCTCAAAAAACTGCTCTGCGCTAAGCTCTGCCTTGAAGCCCTCAAAGGACTCAAGCTTATCGACTGTTCCGCCCGTAAACCCAAGGCCTCTGCCTGACATTTTAGCCACCCTTGCACCAAGTGAGGCAACAATGGGAGCGATAATAAGTGTTGTCTTATCACCGACACCGCCTGTGCTATGCTTATCGACACAGAGCCCATCAAACCTATCAAGATTTACAATCTCGCCCGAGCGCATCATAGCATCGGTAAGATAGAAGGTCTCCGCATCTGTCATATCCTGCATACAAATTGCCATAGCAAGGGCTGACATTTGATAATCGGGAATTTCGCCACTTACAAAGCCATTTATGGCAAAGTCTATTTCCTCGCGAGTCAGCTCTCCGCCGAAGCGCTTTTTGTATATTATATCGTACATTCTCATAGCTTAAACCCGTTTGGCAAAAGCTCGCCAAGCTTAAATATTCTTATCTTTCCGTCAACTACTGTGACAATTTCAAAATCGGGCGAGCAAAGCTCAGCCATAAATTGTCTGCAGGCACCACAGGGAAAAAGCGAGTCAGCCTGTGTCATATTTTCTCCACCTACAATAGCCATCGCGACAAATTCGCGCTTGCCCGCACAAATTGCGCTTGAAAGTGCAACACGCTCTGCGCAAATCGTCGAGCCATAAGAGGCATTTTCTACATTACAGCCCATAATGACGCTTCCGTCCTTACAAAGAAGCGCTGAGCCAACATTAAAATGCGAATACGGCGCATACGAGCTTTTCTGTGCTATTTTGGCCTTTTCTAATAAATCCTTCATATTTACCTCAATATCTTATGTGCAAGGCTCTTGCCTGCGCCCTTAAAATCCACCGAAAGAAGCTCGCACACGGTTGCGCCTATGTCGGCATATGTGTCGCGCGTTCCAAGATTTTGGGGCTTTATTTTAGAGCCATAAAGCATAAGAGGGATATATTCTCTTGTGTGGTCTGTGCTGATATCTCCTGGGTCACAACCGTGGTCAGCGGTAACAATTAGGCAGTCATCCTCTCTTAGCAAAGAGATGATTTTGGGCAAATACGCATCGAAGAGTGCAATTGCCTTCGCGTAGCCGTCAATGTCATTTCTGTGTCCGTAAAGCATATCAAAATCAACTAAATTCGTAAAGCAAATGCCCTTAAAATCTCTGTTCATTATTTCAAGGGTCTTTAAAATTCCGTCCTCGTTTGATTTTGTGGGATTGCTCTCGCTTATTCCACGAGACGCAAATATATCATTTATTTTTCCAACCGAGATTACCTCAAGCCCTGCGTCTTTAATTGCATCAAGTGCGGTTCTTGCGCTTGGCTCAAGTGAAAAATCGTGTCTATTTGCGGTTCTTGTAAAATTAGGATATTCACCTATAAATGGACGAGCAATAACTCTGCCTACGCCATTTTTGCCAACGAGCATTTTCCTTGCAATTTCGCAATAGTGATAAAGCTCATTTACTGGAACTAAATCCTCGTGGGCGGCGATTTGGAACACGCTATCAGCCGAGGTATAGACAATTAGCTTACCCGTTTCAAGATGCTCCTTGCCATAATCGGCAATAACCTTAGTGCCAGAGTACGGCTTATTACAAAGCACTCCTCTTTTCGTAAGGCGCTCAAATTCCTCGATGATTTCCTTATCAAAGCCGTTTGGAAAGGTTGGCATTGGTTGAGCAGATATAACTCCTGCAATTTCCCAATGTCCTACTGTTGTGTCCTTGCCCTTCGATGCCTCTGCGCATCTGCCATAGGCACCACACGGCTCGCCCTGTGCATCAAACGACACTCCATCTATATGAAAAAGCCCAAGCCTTGCAAGGTTATCTGCCTTGAAAAATGGCGATTTAGCGACACTTGATAGGGTGTTCGCACCCTCGTCTCCAAAATCACGCGCGTCTGGTAGAGCTCCTATTCCAAAGCTATCAAGAACTATTAAAAATATTCTTTTCATAATCTTATTGCGGTTTCAAGTGCGAGGGTCATCATTTGTGTGAAGCTATTTTGGCGCTCCATCGCATCGGTTGCCTCACCTGTTATAATGTGGTCGGAGATTGTACAAATCGCAAGCGCGCCCTTGCCAAGCCTTGCGGCGTTCATATAAAGCGCAGCAGCCTCCATTTCAACCGCCATAACACCCATTTTTGCCCATTTTGCGCTTGATGTGTCGTTCTTATCTACATTTTCAAAATCGCCATAAAAAACATCCGAGGAAACGAGATTTCCCACATGATAGGTGAAGCCAAGTGCCTCAGCCTGCTCTGCGCAGGTTTTAAGAAGCCTATAGCTTGCAATAGGTGCAAAGGTGCCGTTTAGGCGGAAGGTGCTTGCGTAATTTGAGTCTGTGCAGGCGCCTTGACCAAGAACTATATCTCTTACCTTGATATTCTCCCGAAGCGCTCCCGCTGAGCCTACGCGAATTATATTTTCAACGCCAAAGGTAGTATAAAGCTCGTGCGAATAGATGCCTATTGAGGGCATTCCCATTCCGCTCGCCATTACAGACACAGGCACGCCCTTATATGTGCCTGTATAGCCCTGAACGCCTCTTACATTATTCACAAGGCGAGCAGAGTCGAGAAAATTCTCGGCTATGAATTTTGCGCGCAAAGGGTCGCCTGGCATCAAAACTGTTTTTGCAAAATCCTCGGGGGTTGCGTTTATATGTGGGGTTGGATAATTTGGCATCAATAGCCACCTCCCTTTTCATTCATCAAAATTTTAACAAGCCTTGAGGTGCCAAGACGAGATGCGCCAAGTGCGATAAAGTCGCGTGCGTCGTCAAACGAGGCTATTCCGCCTGCTGCCTTAATTTTAACATTTTCACCTATGCTTTTTGCAAAAAGAGCAATGTCCTCGCGAGTTGCGCCACCCGTTGAGAAGCCTGTCGAGGTCTTAATATAGTCAGCCTTAACCTCTGTAACTATTTCACACATACGCTTCTTTTCATACTCTGTAAGAAGGCAGGTCTCAATTATAACCTTTAATATATGATTTCGACAATGGTATCTTTGCGCTCTTAGCTCATCGGCTATTTTATCAAATCTACCATCCTTAAGGTCGCCTATATTTATAACCGTATCTATTTCGTCTGCACCATTCTCGATTGCATCGTCAATTTCAAAGCACTTCACCCTTTCGGTGGAATAACCATTTGGGAAGCCAATAACTGTGCAAATCTTTGTCCTGCCCTGACAATATTCGCTTGCACTCTTAACAAATGAGGGTGGAATACAAGCTGAGGCGGTATTAAAATAAATTGCCTCATCGCAGGTCCTTTTTATGTCCTCCCAGCGTGCGTCCTGCTTGAGATAGGTGTGATCTACCATTGATAAAATCTCTTTGATGTCCATAT